>CANRBU010000093.1 GCA_947628925.1 uncultured Clostridia bacterium
TTTCAAAATTTAAAATTTATGATACAATAGAAACAGAAAAAAAAATCAGATTATTTTCAGATTTCTATTTACCAATTTCTATCAAGAAAATAACCAATAAAGAGCTAATAGAAGAGGAAAAAAACTATCAAGTGGAAGAGGCTAAAAACCTAGGGATACAACAACTCAAAAGCCAATTAGATGAAGAAATTGAAGATAAAACGAAAATAATAAATGAACATAGTAATACATATGAAAAAGAAAATGGAATAGAAATATATGTAACCTATGAAGTTTTAGAAACGATAGGGACAAATGAAAAAATCGTATTTTGAAGGAGGAGGCACATGGAAGAAAGAAGTTTAAGAATAACTGGAGCAGATACTAATTTTTTCAACAAAATTACTAACACACTAACACGTATGTTAATACCAACACAAATTGGTATTAATGGTATGTTTGTAGCTATAAAAAGAAATGCGATGCTAAAAGCATATGAAACATATGCAAAATCAAATGGCAAAGAAAATGCCGATGAACTAGAAAAAAAATTTGATGCCGCATACACGCTATATTTAGAAACATTAGACAAACACATTATGGATTCAATTTATAAAAAAGTAAAAAACGGAACAGCATCAGAATTTGAAAAAAATGCAATGTCAAAATATTATGAAGTAACAAGTTTAAAAGAAAAAGAATATGTAGAATATAAATATCGTAAGCAAAAATACTTAATTGAACTAGACTGGGGAGGAATACAAGCAAGTGGTAAAGAAAAGAGTTTACAAAAATTCACAGCATTCTATATATATAAAATGGATTCACTATATAAAGCAATTTTAAAAAATTATTCAATTAAATTAGCAGATACAACTAATAAATATGATTCTACTAAAGAATGGATATATACCAAGATTTTTTACACATTAGAGGAATACATACAAAACATATTATCACTAAAAATCGAAAAATATCCTGAAGAATTTAAAGGAATAGAAGAAGAATATCAAAAATTTCAAGGTTTTACAGTTGGAAAACTAGACACAAGAGATATAATAGAAAAAAATATGATTTTATTAGGAATAAGCAGAAAATTATTTACACATAGTATTCCTCTAATTGTAGCTGAACAATGCTATGAAAAACTATTAAATGATGCAAGGACTTTATTGCAAGACACAAAAATTGCAAATAAACGCGAAAGAGCATATTCTATGCTAATGAACTTATTAGAAGATTTCTATTCAAAATTAATAGCTACAAAAGTATATTGGGAAGACTTAGAAGATAGAGAAAAATTCAAAAGATTTTGGGACAAGTACCAAGAAATTTCAACAGAAAAAGAAACAAATTTTGTTGAATATGTAAAACAAAAAGAAATATTATTTATAAAAGAAGACTTGAAAAAAATTCGTAATACAAAAGTAGACTATACCAAATTAGAAAAATACTATAAAAGAAAATTAGTAGATTATGGAGCAATTAGGGAATTAAAAAGCACCTTCAAATCTACAGGAAAATACATAGGAAATATTAAAGAAATCATCAATAAGGTGCGTGTATAAAATGTTTGAAATTGTATATAACGGAGTTAAGCAGGAAAAAAACTATGAAGAAGTGATAGCAAAAGTAATAGAAAAATGCTATCAAATAGAACATCTAGAAGAAAGTAAATTAATAATAACAATCACACTAACAACACCACAATATATTCAGAAAATAAACAAAGAATACAGAAATATGGATAGAGCTACAGACGTTCTATCTTTTCCTGTGTTTGAAAAACAAGAACTAGATGAAAAGATTAGCACAAAAGATTTTCTTCATGAAGATATGTTAGGTGACATTGTTATATCTATACAAAAAGTTCAAGAACAAGCAGAAGAGTATGGACACAGTTTTGAACGAGAGCTAAGCTATATGGTTGTACATGGCTTTTATCATCTAATGGGATATGATCATATAGAAAACCAAGATAAAGAAATTATGAGAAAAAAAGAAGAAATAGTTTTAGAACAACTAAAAATCAATAGATGATGATTACAATATAGAAAGGGATGATATTAAGAATGGGGAAAGGTAGTACAAAATTTTTAATTGGTATATTGATAATTTTGATTTTATTAGCAGGAGGAACACTAGCATACAAAATTGTAAAAGATAAAGAAAAACAAGAAGTACAAACAGAAGTATCCAATAATGAAAATGAAGAAGCATTAGTAACAGAAATAAAACAAAAAGAAATACAAATATATAAAGGAAATGATAGACCAATTGCAGTTATGTATGACAACCATAATCAAGCATGGCCACAAGCAGGTTTAAACAAAGCATATTTAGTATATGAAATTATAGTAGAAGGTGGAGAAACTAGATTAATGGCATTATACAAAGGTGCGGATCTAGAATTAATAGGCCCAGTTAGAAGTTCTAGACATTATTTCTTAGATTATGCAATGGAAAATGATGCAATTTATGTACATTTTGGATGGAGCCCACAAGCACAAAGCGATATAAAGAAATTTTCTATCCACAACATAAATGGAATTTATGAAGATGGTTCAACATTCTGGAGAAGCAAGCAAAAATATGCACCACACAATGCTGTAACAAGTACAAAAAATATAATACAATCAGCTACTAAAAAAGGATATAGAACAACATCAGAAGAAGAAAGTGTATTAAAATATACAGCTGATGAAGTAAACCTAGATGGAGCAAGAGATGCAACATCAATAACAATACCACATTCAGAACTTCAAAAAGTAAAATATGAATATGATGCAGAAAATAAAGTTTACAAACGATATGCAAGAAACAAACAGCAAACAGATTGGGAGACGTCTGAACCAATAACAACTAAGAACATAATAGTAACAAAGTGTGACAATTACACTTTACAAGATACAGAAAATAAAGGTAGACAAGGCCTAAAAAATATAGGAACATTTGATGGATATTATCTAACAAACGGAAAAGTAATTGAAATAAAGTGTATAAAAAATGCAAGAGATGAAAAAACAGTTTATCAAGACTTAGAAGGAAACGAAATAAAAGTAAATGATGGAAATACATGGATTAATATTTGCCCAATAAATGCTAAAATTGTAATTGAACCAGAAGTAGTAGAACCAGAAGGAAAGACACTAAATGCAAATACAACAAATACTACAACATCTAGAACATAAAATAAGAAGGGAAGTAAAAATATGAATGTATATGATACTGCTAACAGATTAGCACAAGAAATAAAAAGCTCTGAAGAGTATGTCAATTTCAAAGCTGCTAAAGAAGCCATAAAGCTAAACCAAAATTTGCAAAATAAAATAAAAGAATTTGATATAGCACGCTATACAAGCCAATTAGAATCTATGCAAACAGGTAAAACAGATGAAGAAAAAATGAAAAAAGTACAAGATTTATATGCCGAATTGATTGAAGAACCTGAAGCTAAGAAATACTTTGAAGCAGAAACTAAATTTAATATATTAGTAGCAGATGTAAATAAAATTATTGGAGAAGCCATTAGAGAAGTAATGGAATAGGAAGGTATAAAGTGGAGTTTATAATTATTTTTATAATAACCTTAACACTACTAATAGTAACTTTCTTGATATTTGGTGTTAATGCAAAAAAATTAAAAGCGATGACAAACATAAAAGAACTAGATGATATTGCTGAACAGTATCCAAGTAACATAGATATATGTAAAGAATATTTAAAAAAAGTAAACAATAATAAAGTAAAAATAGAGGAAGACAAAAACTCAGGTTCAACTCTATATATTGCTATTTCTGATAAAATTTTAATTGGAGATATGAAAAATAGCTATTCTAGAATACAAACAATTGCACATGAATGTCTACATACAATACAAAAACGAAGTATATTACTATTTAACTTTATCTTTTCTAATGTATATCTTATATATTTTGCAATTATACTAATTTTAGGTATATGTGCAGTATTACCGAGCAAAATGACATTTCTAACAATACTATGTATAATGGGGACTGTATATTACTCAATAAAAATGTACTTAGAAAATGATGCTATGATAAAAGCAAGATATTTAGCTAAAGAATATATGGAAGAAAAACAAATTTCCAAAAAAGAAGAAATAGAAAAATTAGTAAAACAATTTGATATGATAAATGATTTAGGAATACGAGTTGTTCAATATCAGGTATTATCAAGTATATTAATAAAAATAGCAATCTTAGCATTAATATTTGCAATTAGATAAAAAAATTTAAGAAAAAATAAAAAAACTCTTGACAAAAA
>CANRBU010000094.1 GCA_947628925.1 uncultured Clostridia bacterium
TGCATATTAGATATTGCTTTTAATCTACCTATTAATTGTTGTTGTTTATCTGGTTTTATGTGTGTAGCTGTATATAGCTCACCATCTATACGATAACGTACTCTAAGCCCATGTTGCATTGGCTCTATATGTATATCACTTGCACGTCTGTCAATACCTGTTCTTATTATATTATCAACTAATTCTGTTGTAGTTGTTCCTTCTGTATCTTCAATTTCTTCAACCATTCCACCATCAAGCATTTTTAATACTTTGTCGATTTGTTGTGAGAAAGTTACATATGTCTCCATAACAAGACCTTTTTTTAGAACTAACATACGAATTTCATCTAGTTTTCTAGATTCTACATTGTTTGGAAAACATATTTTGATTTTTCCATTTACAACATCAAAAGGTATTGCTTTATCTCTTTTTAATATGTCTTTTGAAATATAATCTGTCATATTAATTTTTATTAAACTACTTGTTAACAAAATTCCCTTTGCTCCAACTACGTCTGCTATTGCATTTATTAAAACTGTTGGTTCACATACATCTAACTCGTATAAAATATCACCCATTTTCATATTTGGATGTTGTTTTTGGTATTGTAAAGCCATTTCTATATCACTTTCCTTAACAATACCCATTTTTACTAATTCTACACCTATTGGTTGTTTTCTGCGCATATCCATATCTTTCTTCATTCCTTTCTTTCTTTGGTATCCTTTTTTATTATACAATATTTACGTCTTTTTTTGTAGCTTTTTTGCTAATTACCAAAAATTACATATAAAATATTAAAGCATTGTCATCTGTTTTGTTAAAATCTCCTATTGCAAAATCTACAATAATTTTTGTTTTATCATTTTCTTCTTTTTGTACAAATTGGCATAATTCAATGTTTTTACAGATTTCTAGTTGATTGCGATAAATTCTCTTGCTTTTTTGTCCATATTGATAAATATTTCCATTTGAAAATTGGATATAATATACTTTTTCCTCATTTTCGTCTTTCATCTCTTTTGCTACTATTACTTTATTTCCTTCTTCTTGGATGTCTTGCACAAAATAACTTGCAAATTTAATATATTCCCTATTATCTTTGTCTTTTTGCAAATTTTGGTTTACTTCTTGCCTAAAGTATCCTGTAACAACCGAAAGTGTTGTTACTACAAATGTTATTACAATTACATAAACAATAACTGTTGCTGTTGTTATACCTTTTTCTTGCTTAAAATCCATTGTAGTGTTATTCCCCTTTCTAAAGTATGTTTTTAAGTGTCACTTACAACTGTAGATAATGTTATTTTTTGTTCTTCTTTGCCTTGTATATATGAAATATCAACTGTAACTTTTTTTAAGACTTCTGCTTGTTTATCTGTGTTGCCTTCCATTTCTGCAAAATCTTGTATTCTCACTGTTTGATAATATGGTGTTTCATTTCCTTCTTCATCTAAAATGTAACCATCTTCTAGCCCTTGTATTCCTTCTATTTTGCTAGTTCCCATTTTTGGAAATTTGCTAAATTCTTGACCTTTTGCTGTTTCTATAGCTGTAATTGCATAATACATTGCTTGTGATTGTCTCTTTATTGTTGTTTGGTTTGTGGTTAATGCACTTGCTGCAACTGTGATAATTGTTATAAAAACTGTAATTAAAATTACTGAAACAATTATATCTGCTGTTGTAAAACCTTTTGAGCTTTTGAAGTTTAATTTCATATTTATTATCTTTCCTTTCTAGCATTTCTAAAGCATATATTGGTTATGTGCCAATAAGTAGATAAGAAATGCAATATTTGAAATTCCTAACAAAAAACCTAATTGTACTTTTTGGAAATAATTTTGTTTTGGTAATTTTTTTCTGTTTTGTATCTTTTTTATTAATAAATATATAGCAATTGACAATGATACAGAAATACCTGTAAGTGCTGTTACATATTTACCTGTAAATACTGCCATTGTTAAAATTGTAAATATTATACCATAAATATATTTATTTTTTGCATATTTTCTAAATGTAATATTTGACATTATTAATGTTATGGCATATAAAATAACATATATACCATATCTATAGATATTAGTACTATCTAGTATATATAGATATACCATATATAAAATTGCGATAATGATTCCATAGTAAGAAACACTATCTTGTATTTGTCTGTATTCTTTGTCTATTCCAGCCATAATAACAACAAATGAAAAATATAAAATCATAAATCCATATTCAATGATTTTTGATAATGTTAATGTTGAAACTGTAAAGTTCATTAAAAAAGATAATAACATGAAAAATAGCCCTGATAAAAGTTCTATAATAAAATATCTTGGGCGTATTTTGTCACCACAGTAGCGACATTTTGCACCTAAGAAAATATAACTAAATAAAGGAATTAAGTCAAAAAAGCCTAATTTGTGTCCACATTTTGGGCAATATGAATGTGTATGTAAAATATCTTGTGTTTTTGGTATACGGTAAACAGCTAATGTGTAAAAACTTCCAAAAGTTATTCCAATTGCAAATATAAATATATATAGTATATAGTCCATTGTTAATTCCTTCCTTTGTTTTTTAAACTTTTAGGCATATACAAAGTGTATATGCCTAAAAATTTACGTTATTTTGTAATTTAATTATTCTGGTAATTCAGATTGTGCTGAATAATCTGTTTCATCTGTTATTTTTGCAGCATTTTGATCTGTTTCAATGTGGAATACGATATATTCTTCACTTTCTGTTTCATCTTTATATCTTACTTTTTGTTTTTCTAAGCGAACCCATGCTTCAGATAAACTTTTATTTTCTACTGTTGACAATGAAGAAGCTGTTAATTCTTCAGTGCAATCTTCATCTGAATAAATCTTTGCTATATTGTTGAAATCTGCATATTCATCTTTATCTAGCATTTGATTTACAACATATGATACAGCTGTTCTTTGATCATATGAATTTGCAACATATCTTGCATCATACCATTCAGCCATTGCTGTGTTAAATGTATTTAAAACTGTTTCTTTTTCTGTACTTTGTGATGTTTGGTTTACAGCTTTAGAGCTTTTTGTAAGTAAACCATCTTCTCCTGATAGAGAAGCTATAGTTACACCTGCTAAAATCAATAACACGATAATTGTAATTACTAATGCAACAAGTGTTATACCTTTTTGATTATTTTTCATTTTTTTCCCTCCTATATTTTTTAATTAGTCTCTTTATTCTGCTTTCTTTGGATAAGACCAATCGCCTAATTTAGCTGAGTTACCTTGTTTTAGAACATTACAAGTAATTGGTTTATCTTTATAAAGTCCATCTGAATTTGGTGCACTAACACCTGTTAATGTAATTGTGTATGTGGTACCGTCTTTTTTTATTTCTGCAACATCAGTAAAGTTTTTGTCGTCATTAAGTTGTTCCATAATAAAATCTTGTGCTGTTTTTGTTCCTAATGTGTTTGATACGAATTTTACATCGTATAATTCAGCCATAGCTGTGTTAAATGAATTTGTAACTTGTTCTTTAGCTTTACCAATTGCATTTTCATCAACTGCTTTTGTACCTTTAGTCATAAGACCATTGTTTCCTGTTAGAGAAGCAATTGTTACCCCCGCTAAAATTAATAATACGATAATTGTGATTACTAAAGCTACTAAAGTAATACCTTTTTGATTGTTTTTCATGTGTGTTCCTCCTTTTCTTTTGAATATATTTATTTTTTTTGATTATACTTGCCATGAAATTACAAGTATAATATTAATAACAAAATTATTTTGTACCTCTGTCTGGATAGTAATTTGTGCTTCCTGAATTACTATTTCCTGTTGATTGATTGTTTCCACTTGTAGTGCCTTTGTTTGAATTATTTGAGTCACTTGAGTTTCCGGTACTTCCAGTGTTTGTACCAGTTGATGAACTTCCTCCTGTTGTTCCTGATGTTGAACCAGAATTGCTATCTTTTATTTCTTCTGGTAATGGTGCAAATGGATTTTTTCTACCTGCAACATATTCATTTTGTTTTTTATAATTACTTAAATCTGTTGCTGTAACTTCATAAGTTAAAATTACAGAATCGCTATCTGCTGCTTTTTTCTCTTCTAGTGCTTCTTTTGTATCTTGAGTCGCAACATAACTTACTTGTTGTGGAATTACTTTATTCATTGGAACATAACCATATAAGAGAACTCCCAACAATAAAATAATCGC
>CANRBU010000095.1 GCA_947628925.1 uncultured Clostridia bacterium
GTACAAAAAACAATATATGAAAAGTTTGGAAAAATGATTAATTTGGAAATTGAGATAATAGGTGAGTGTTAGGAAGGATGAGATAAATGAAAGGCTTTTTTAAATGGTTTCAATCAAGTTCAAAAATGAAAAGATGGATGTTGTTAATTGTAATAGGTATTATTTTAGCCTGCTATGGTATTGCAGAGATATTAGTATTAGATGATGTATCTCTTACTTTTCAAGGATTAGGAAAAATTATTGTTGCTTTTGTAGTTGGATTTTTAGTAATTGTAATTGGGTTAGTTGGCTTGAATAAAAGAACATTAGAGGTTTTAGTAGAGTCTACTGACGAAAGAATGGAAAACAAGAAAAATGTAAATGTCAAATCATTGATTTTTAATAAAACTGTGTATGACCAAGGACCAAACATTGTAGTTATTGGTGGTGGAACAGGTTTAAATACAGTGTTATCAGGTTTAAAAAAATATACTAATAATTTAACTGCAATTGTTACTGTTTCAGATTATGGAGAAGAGGTTTCTAATTCAAAGAAACAATTAGGAATCAAACCAATAGATGATGTAAAAGATAGTATAATTGCTTTGGCAAATCAAGATGAAGTTATGAAACAGCTTATGGATTATAATTTTACAAATGGTAAGTTAAAGGGATTATCTTTTGCAGATATTTATTTTTCTGCAATGAATGATGTAACACATGATTTTTCAAAGTCAATTATTAAAAGTAATGATGTATTGAATATTGTAGGAAAAGTTATTCCTGTTACATTAGATCAAATGAATATTGTTGCAGAGCTTGATAATGGTTATGTTGTAACAGAAAAGGCAAAAATTCCAGAGATAGTATATGAGAAAGTAACAAAAATTAACCGTATTTATCTAAATCCATCTAATTGTAGACCTGCTCCTGGTGTTGTTGATGCAATTAAAAAGGCTGATTGTATTATAATAGGACCTGGAAGTTTATATACAAATGTAATTCCTAACTTATTAATTAATGGAGTAACAAGGGCAATAAAGGAATCAACAGCAATTAAAATTTATATTAGTAATATAATGACTGAATTAGGTCAAACAGATAATTACACAATAGCAGATCACATTAATGCTATTGAAGAGCATTGCGGTAAAGGGGTGATTGATTATTGTATTTATGATACTGGTGAAATTGTACCTGAATTGATTAAGAAATATAATGTGGAAGGTCAAGATGTTGTTGAGCAGAATATAGATAAAATCAAAGGCGTTAGGTTTATGCAAAGAGATTTATCAATGGTTACAGAAGGGTATATTAGGCATGATCCAACTAAAGTGGCTTCTTCAATTATTGAATTGATTTGTGATGATTTGAAGTATCAAGATAAACAAAATGATCCTCAATATATGATGTTAAATAACAAACTTAGGGAAGATAAGCGTATCCAAAAAGTTCAAAAGCAGATGAAGAAAAAGGAAAAGAAGCGGTAAAAGAGCAGATGAAAATGATAAGAAAAATAAAAGCAAGTTTAGTAATAAATACAGAGATAGAATTGATTCAATAAGAGAGTCTGATGAAAAAGCTAAAAAAAGAAAAAAATCAAAAACACCATTAGAACAAAGGGATGAGATGTTAAAACAATTGGAAAAAAGTAAATTTGGAAAATAAAAGGAGAAAAAAAATATGAAGTATTCAAAAGATGAACTTACTTTAGAAAAAGGTTTGGAGAAAGAATGGGTTATTACAAATGGGTTAGGAGGTTTTGCAAGTTCTACAAGTATAGGTATTAACACAAGAAAATATCATGGACTATTGATAGCTCCATTAACACCACCTGCTAGAAGATTTTTAATTTTATCAAAAGTTGATGAAAGTTTACAGATTGGGGAAAATAGTTATGGGATTTTTTCTAATATGTGTGAAAACCATATTTCAAGAGGGTATGAATATCAAACAAGTTTTGAGAAAGAGTATTTTCCAATATTCACATATAAGGTAGAAAATGTGGATATTACAAAGACAATTTGCATGGAATATGGAAAAGATACAGTTGGAATTTTGTATAAAATAAAAACAGGGAATAAACCTGTCAAACTAACTCTTGCACCAATTATGAATTTTAGAGATTTTCATACAATGAGCACAAACCATGAGTTTGATGTAAAGCAGAGAATTAATGGACGTAAAGTAAGGCTGGTTATTGATAATATGATACAATTTCCAGTATATATAAATACTTCAGAAGGTCAATACATAGAACATAATGGAGATTTGTTTTCACATATGTTTTATGTTGAAGAACAAAAAAGAGGTTTTTACCCTGAGGAAAATCATATTGTTGTTGGAAGGTATGAAATAGATATTCCTAAAAATACAACTAAGGAAATTTCTTTTGTATGTTCTTTTGAGGAAAATATAGATGAGATTGATGTAGAAAAATTGATTCAAAAAGAAAAGAGAAGGCTTCAAAATATTACTAAAAAAACAGGTTTGTTAGATGAAATAGAAGATGAAAAAAAGCAGGAACTTATTAAGAATTTGGTTATTGCATCAGATAGCTTTATTGCATATAGACCAACTTTTAGGTTGCATACTATAATTGCTGGATATCCATGGTTTTTAGATTGGGGAAGAGATAGTTTGATTGCTTTTGAAGGTCTATTGCTAAAAACTCAGAGGTTTGATATTGCAAGAGAAATTTTACTTACTATGGTAAGAGATATTAAATATGGTTTAGTGCCAAATGGATATTCAGGTTTCGATAATCGTCCACTTTATAATAGTGTAGATGCTTCTTTGTTGCTATTTGAACAAGTTCAAAAATATCTTGATTATACAGGTGATATTGAGTTTATCGAAAATGAAATTTTTGATAAGTTAGAGGTTGTTATTAAAAATTATATAACTGGTATTGATGTTGATAATAATAATATTTATTTGGATACAGATAATTTGATTGTATCAGGAACAGAAACAACTCAAAATACTTGGATGGATGCAAAAGTTGGAAATTTTGCTGTGACACCACGAAATGGAAAAGCTGTTGAGATTAATGCAATGTGGTATAATAGTTTGAAAATTATGGAAGGTTTGTGCAAGAAATTAAATAAAACAGCACAAGCAAAAAAATATGCTGCACAAGCAAAATTGACTAAGAATTCATTTGAAGATAAATTTTATAATTCACGTAGAAAATGTTTGTATGATGTTTTAGGAGATAGCAAGATTAGACCAAATCAATTATTTAGTTTAAGTTTGACATATCCTGTGATAGATTTGAATTCTGAAGTTGCTGATAATATAATTCAAACTGTTGAGAAAAAACTTTTGAACCAGTATGGATTACAAACTTTGGCAAAAGGGGAAGAGGGCTATGTTGCAGTTTATGAAGGAACACCTCAGCAGCGAGATAGTAGTTATCATCAAGGAATAACATGGCCTTGGTTATTGGGGTTATATTATGATAGCTTAAAAAATATGGAAAAGGCACAGAAATCAAAAACGAAAAAAGAAATGTATTCTAAAAAAATAGAAGATTTGAAAGAATCTGTTTTGAAGGTGTTTTCAAAGGAAATATCAGAAAGAGGTTGTGTAGGAACAATTGCAGAAATATATGATTCAACAAAACCATTTGCACCAAAAGGAACAATATCACAAGCATGGAGTGTAGCACAAATTTTGAAAATTTTAGTGTAAAGGTTGTTAAGGGGTAAAAAAAAGATATATAAATGGTAATTTTTTGTAAATGGGTATTATGAAAAATTACAATTTTTTATGTATAATTTGTATGTGAGGAAAGAACAAGAAATTAGAAAAATTCCAAATTATGGAAATGAGAAATAGAGCAAAAATGGAATAAAATGTAAAAGATATGAGAAAAAATTACCAAATAATGGAACACGAGTTACCATAATATAGTGAAAAATATTATAAAAAAGTGCAAAGGCAAAAAAATAAAAAATTGAAAAATATGAGTGTATAGGGTGAATAAGACCGTATACGCTAGGCAATTTGATGCAAACCGGTAATGGCAAAGGCTCTAGCGCAAGTT
>CANRBU010000096.1 GCA_947628925.1 uncultured Clostridia bacterium
TTTTGTAGCTATATAAACTTTTTCAAGTTATATACCTAGGTTTGCCATATTTTCTGCAATTTCATCTGCTGAAATTTTCTCATCACATTTTTCCCAAATTTCTTTATTCCATATTTCTAGTCTTGTTCCTACTCCTATAATGATAACATCTTTTTCTAAATTTGCTGATTCTCTTAAATTGTTTGGAATTAGAAATCTACCTTGCTTATCGATTTCACATTCTGTTGCTCCTGATAAGAAAAACCTTACAAAATTTCTGGCATTTTTATCTGATAGTGGTAAGCTCTTTAATTTTTCTTCGAAGTTAAACCATTCTGTTTGAGAGAACGCAAATAAACATCCATCTAATCCTTTTGTTATGATGAATTTTTCACCTATGTCTTGTCTTAACTTTGCTGGCATTATAACTCTTCCTTTTGTATCTAAGGAATGGCTATATTCTCCCATTAGCATTGGTTTTTACCTCCCTCCACTTTTATACCACTTTGTACCACTTTTTACCACTTCACTTAAATTTTAATACAACTATTTATAATTTGCAAGCCTTTTTACTAAATTTTTTGATTTTTTTTTAATTTTTTAATTTCAAATATTATTAGTAGTATTTTTGTAACATTTTTCATATTGATAGTTCATGTTAATTTTCTTTTTAAGTTGTTATACTTCTAATAATAAATAAACACAAAATTTTTCTAAGCAAAAGGAGGTCTGTTTTATGAAGGAAAAAGAAAAATCTTATCGTCAAACTATTGGTAAGAAAATAAAATTAGCAAGAGCTAGAAATAATTACACTCAAGAAATTCTAGCTGAGAAATTAGAACTTTCTACACGTTATATCAGCCAATTAGAAAGAGGTATTTCTTTTGGAAGTGCTACAACATTAGTTAATATTTGTAATGCTCTAGAAATTGACGCTGATTTTTTGTTCCAAGAACTTGTCAATAATAAAAATTTTTCTAAACAAAACAATGCTTTGGATGAAAACTTTTTCAATAATTATATGCAATTAAATTTACATCACAGGCAATTAATAAACTGTTTTGTAACAGATATGCTTAAAATACAATCAAAAGATGAAAAAAAAGAAATAAGTAAATAGAAAATAAATTAAAAAATGTTGATTTTTTCATTATTTTATTATAAAATGGTGCATAAAGGAAGTGACAAATACATTATGAAAAATATTGTAGATGAATTAAATGAAAAAATTATTAACTTAAAATCTCCAGTTGTTGTTGGATTAGACCCAGTAATTGAAAAGATACCTAATTATTATAAGAAAAATCTTCAAAATGCTGTAGATAAATTAAGTGCTGTTGCAGATATTTTCTTTAATTTTAACAAAGATATTATTGATTCTATTTATGACATTGTTCCAGCAGTTAAACCTCAAATGGCATTTTATGAAATGTATGGAGAAGCAGGAATTAGAGCATTTATAAATACTATAAAATATGCTAAACAAAAAGGACTTCTTGTTATAGATGATGCAAAAAGAAATGATATAGGTAATACTGCTAAAGCATATGCTAAAGGGCATTTAGGAAAAGTTGATTGTGGAGACGGAAATAAAATTTCAGTTTTTGATGCTGATTTTATAACAGTTTCCCCATATTTAGGTTTAGACAGTATAGAACCTTTTATAGATGAATGTAAAGAAAATAATAAAGGAATCTTTGTATTAGTAAAAACCTCTAATCCTTCAAGTGCTGATATTCAAGATAAAATAGATCAAAATGGTGCCCATATATATGAAAGTGTAGCAAAATATGTTAAACAATGTGGTGAAGGATTAATTGGGGAAACAAATTATACACCTATAGGTGCTGTAGTTGGTGCAACTTTTCCAGAAGAAGCTTCAACTCTAAGAAAAATTATGGATAACAACATATTTTTAGTTCCTGGTTATGGTGCACAAGGTGCTTCTGCTAAAGATATAGTTAATTGCTTTAATAATGACGGTTTAGGAGCTTTAGTTAATGCATCAAGATCAATAATCTTTGCATATATGAAAAATGAAACTCCAGAAACTTGCTCAAAAGAATCATATCAAAAATATGTACGTGAATCAGCAATAAAAATGAGAGATGACATTGTTCAAGAATTACGAAATACGAAAAATAATTTAAAATATTAAAAAATAGAGGTTCTTTTAAAACGAACCTCTATTTTATTTCTTCTGCTTTTACTATAACTCTTCTTTGACTATCATTTGTGCAAGTTATTAAAGTAACTTCTCTTTTTCCATTAGCTACTTGATCTAAACAACTTGTATCTTCTGGTACAACCTCATACATATTATATATTCTATATTCAAGTGTTTTTCCTGTTAAATCTGTTATAGAAAATGTATCTCCTATTTGTAAAGTTGGAACTTTGCTAAAAAATTTAGTATTTCTATAATTATGTCCTACTACACAGAAGTTTCCTCTTTTATTTGGTTCAGGTCCTTCTAACTTGCATGGTGATTTTTTTAGCAATTCTTCTGTTTCTTTTTCAGAACCTGTTACACCTTCAAGTATAGAATAATTAACATTTATTTTAGGAATACTGATAGTTGCAATTCTATAATATTCATAGCCATTTTCAGTAACAAATTTATCTCTTTGTTGTGTTTCTTGTTCTCCACTTGGTAAAGCAGCTATATCAACAGTTGGTAATTCTTCTACATTTGCATCTTCTTGTTGATTATTTAAAACAATTACTAATATATCACTTTGTGCTTGTTTTTTCTCTTCTAATGATTTATTCATATCACTCAAAATCTGTTGTGACACTTCTTCACTTTTATTTCTATCATATTCTGCATATATGCACAAAGTTACCAAAACTATTAATAAAAACAATGACAAGATGAAATTAAATTTATAGACTTTTTTCTTTCTTTTCAATTCAGGTGTTACATATAGTCTTTTATTAATTAGAATCTGATTCATGAATTTACCTTTCCTTTTGATTTTTCTCTATTATATTATAACATACTGCTCTAATTTTTGGAAGAGTTTATTGCAGTTTTTCTGTAATTTTTGCAAATTGCTCTAAACTAAGTTTTTCAGCTCTTACATCTTTTGTAAGTCCCATTTCTTCTAGCATTTTTTCTCCCTGATTTTTATCTTTTAATATATTATTGTTACTTAACGCATTTAATAAAGTTTTTCGCCTTTGCATAAACGCCATTTTTATTATATTAAACATCATTTTTTCATTTGAAACTTCTACATTTCGTTCTTTTCTAATTTTAAATTGAATCACTTTAGAAGTAACTTCAGGTTGTGGAATAAAACTTTGCTGACCTACCTCTATTATTTCTTTTGCTTCTGCATAATAATACACACTATAAGTGATAGCTCCTGTATTTTTTGTACCAGGAACTGCAATCAACCTATCTGCTACTTCCTTTTGAACCATAACAGTTATTAATTCTAAATCTAATTCATTTTCTAACAATTTCATAATAATAGGTGTTGTAATATAATATGGAAGATTTGCAACGATCTTAGCTTTCTTTAGATTTTCATTTTCCTTATTTTCTTTTATAATTTTTTGTAAATCTAGTTTTAAAATATCTTCATGAATTAACTCAAAATTTGAATATAGTTTAAACCTATCTTCAAGTATTTGAATCATCTTTAAATCCAATTCAACACATACTACTTTTCCTGCTTTATTTAGCAACTCACTTGTAAGTGTTCCTAAGCCTGGTCCAATTTCTATGATTAAGTCATCCTTTCCTATATTGCTACTATCAACAATCTCTTTTACAACTGTATCATCAATCAAAAAATTTTGACCTAATTTTTTATTAGCTTTAATATGATATTTATCCATTATAAATTTTGTTTCTTGCAAAAGCACTATTTCTTCACCTCTATTTTTATATTATAACATACTTATAGTGTAATTTTCAACTTAAAAAATTTGCTCTATATGATTAAATTTGATTTTACCGTTTTTTATAAAAACTTCTACTACATCAAACCTTATCTGACTTTCTTGTTTTCCTGTAGAATATATATAATATTT
>CANRBU010000097.1 GCA_947628925.1 uncultured Clostridia bacterium
CTAAAGATGTAATGGCACAAGAAGAAAGAGAGTTTTCTTTAAAGAAATATAATACATCTTTGTGTATAGATTGGCCAGTAGTTGGTACAACATATGGAAAAACAGTAGATGTACATGGATGGTATTTATCTAATTTCAAAGATAAAGAAATAAAAATATATCTAAAAGACGGTACTACAAATCAAACAACAGATGTAACTAGCCAAGTAAGCACATATAAAAGAGAAGATCCAATAAATGCGATGAAAGGCAAAGGCTATGGAACTTTAGCTGAAAATCCTGAAGCAGGTTTTGACGGAAAAGTTTCTACTGCAAATCTAAAAGATGGAAAACATAAAATAATTGTAAAAGTTATAAATAAAGTAACACAAGATGTGATGGCACAAGAGGAAAGAGAATTTATTTATGAAAAATATAAAACAAGTATGTATATAGATTATCCATCAAATGGACAAAATTACAGAAATACTCTAAAAATACATGGATGGGTAATGTCTGAAGAACCTAACAAAAAAATTCGTTTCTTTTTAAATAACACAGAAATTACAAACAAAGTAAACTTAATAAAAAGAGATGATGTAATAAAAGGTGTTGTTGGTTATGGAACAGAAAAAGAAAATCCACAACCAGGTTTTGATGCAACAATTAATGTAGCTGGATATACATCAGGAACATATACTTTTAAAGTAGAAGTATATTCAAACACAACAGGAAGACTATTAAAATCTGATTCAACTACATTTACTTTAAATATATTTACCTATAATTCAGGAGCTTTTGGAATAAGTGGTTTAAAAGAATATAATAGAGCACAAGGTGGAGACCTAACATATTACAGAATTGGTGATGGAAATAATGTTTTATTTGCAGTATTTTCTACACACGGCTTTGAAGATAGTTGGTATAAAGATGGACAAGAACTTACAGATATTGCTGAAAAATGTATTGCACATTTAAGAGAATTCCAAACAAATTATCAAGATATTTTAAATAATTGGACAATATATATAATTCCAAAATTAAATTATGATGGTCAAACTTTTGGCTGGACAAATAATGGACCTGGAAGAACCACAATACACAGTAATGCACCAGGAACAAAAGGAATTGATTTAAACCGTTGCTGGTCTGTAAGCTATAAATCTTATTCAGATAGCAGAAATTATAATGGAACTGCACCATTCCAAGCATGTGAAGCAAGATATTTAAGAGATTTTATATTATCTTATAAAGCACAACGTGGTAAAACAATTGTTGTAGATTTACATGGATGGCTTAATGAAACAATAGGTGATAATGGTTTAGGATGGTTTTATAGAGACAGATTTGGAATAAGCGAACATATTGGAACATATGGTGGAGGATATTTAATAAACTGGGCTAGAACTTTATCAAATACTAGAAGTGTTTTAGTAGAATTACCAATGATTACTAGCCACAGCCAAGCTCTTAACCGTCAATTTGCCGAAAAATATATTCAAGCAACTACGAATATGCTTAGAAATAGCTAATTTGAAAGGAAAAAACATGAAAAAATATACAAAATATATTATATTTGCAATTATAGTAATTATCATTGTAGCAATTTTAGCTACAATGGTAATTACAAAAAACAATAAAGAAAAAAATCAAGAAAACAAAGAAGATTATGAAACATATAATGGAATTGAAATTGATCAAAACCAAACTTCATATCAAGAAAATACAACAATAAATGATATGAAAGAAGAAATAGGAGCAACAGGTGATAGCTCAATTTATGAACTTCAATCAGAATATGATGGTAGAAAAATATTGGCAATAAAGCCTAATATACAATTTTCTACGGTTTTAACAGGTATAATAGAAGATAAAAAACCAGAAGATAATTTAACACATATAAAAGAAATAGGTGCTACTTTTGTAGGAAAAAAGGGAATGTGGATTGCACCAAATTCTAGAGAAACTTTTCTAGATATTTTACAAAAAACGACTCAAAACAACTATACTATTAATAAAGATGGATATCTGGAATATACTAAAAATCAAAATGCAAACGAGACAGATAAAGCATTGGAAGAAATTTTATCTAGTGATAAAATGTATATAATTTCAACTACAGGTCTTTGTTATATACTTGATGAAGTTTCAGGAAAAGTTACAGAATATCCATTTGAAAAAATGGCTCCAGATCAACCATGTGAATACTATGAAAGTGAAAATCAAAAAATAATTATTTTAACAACAAACAAAGAAAAAATATTAACAGAAAAAGAACTGATAGATGCCATTATTTACAATTGACAAAAAGAATTATTATCAGTAAAATAAATATGAAGGGAAAGAAAAACAGTGAAATTTTTTAAGATGATAATTGAAAACAAAAAGTTGATTTTCCAACTGGGAAAAAATGATTTTAGAAATCGATTTGCTAGTACAAGCTTAGGAAGTGTATGGGGATTTTTACAACCATTTATATTTATGCTAACATATGTAATTGTTTTTCAATATATATTAAAAACAGGAGCAGCAGGCAATGACCCATTTGTTGTATGGTACATACCAGCAATGGCAATGTGGCTCACTTTAAATGATACAATATTAAAAACAAGCTGTTCAATTAGGCAATATGGATATTTAGTAAAAAAAGTCGTATTTCCAATTGATATAATACCTATGATTACCATTGTATCTTGTGCAGTTGTAGGGCTATTTTTAATTATAATCTCTATTGCAGTTTGCTTATGTTTTAATTATTTACCTAATATTTTAATATTATTATATTTTATCATTGCAGCATATGCTTTTATAATTGCATTTACAAGATTGACTTCTGCAATATGTACTGTTGTTCCTGACTTTGCAGAACTATTATCAATAATTATGCAATTAGTTTTTTGGTTTACACCAATTATTTGGAACTTAGATATGCTAGATGGAGGTATATTATTAAAAATTGCAAAATGTAGCCCTTTTACATATCTAGTAACCGGAATAAGACAAGCATTTATATCAGGGAACATAATAACAGAAGAATATGGCTTTTATACACTTGTATTTTGGGCAATAACTATTTTATTATTTATATGGGGAAATAGAGTATTTAAAAGAACAAAGAAAGACTTTGCAGATGTTCTATAAATTGAAAGGAATGTAATTATTGTGAAAGAAGAAAATGCAATTGAAATTAGAAATTTAGTAAAAGAATATAAAATGTATGATAGAAAAAAAGACAGGTTATTAGAAGTGCTTTTTCCTAAATTGAATAGACATCACACTTTTTGTGCAGTTAATAATTTATCATTAGAAGTTAAAAAAGGAGAAATTTTAGGAATATTAGGTAGAAATGGAGCAGGAAAATCTACATTATTAAAAATGATAACAGGAGTAGTTTGTCCAACTAGTGGTGAAATTGATGTAAAAGGAAAAATCAGTTCTTTACTAGAACTAGGAGCAGCATTTAATAGTGAATTAACAGGTTACGAAAATATCTATCAGCATGGACAAGTTATGGGATTATCTAATGAAGAAATCAAAGCAAAAGAAAAAAATATTATTGAATTTGCAGATATTGGTGAACATTTATATCAACCAGTTAAAACATATTCTTCAGGAATGTTTGCAAGATTAGCTTTTGCCTGTGCAATAAATGTAGAACCTGAACTTTTAATTGTTGATGAGGTATTATCTGTTGGAGATATGGCATTTCAAGAAAAATCAATAACTAGGATGAAGGAAATAAGAAATAATGGAACAACAATATTATTTGTATCACACTCTTTACCTGCAATAAGAAACTTTTGCAGTCGTGCTATTTGGATGCGTGATGGTCAAATTGTTTTAGATGGTGAAACAAGCTTTGTAACAGAAGAATATAAAACATATATGATAGACAATCCTAGAGAAAAAGAAGTTCAAGAAAAAATACAAATTTTAGAAGAACAAAAAAAGAAGAAAAAGCAAGAAGATAAAAC
>CANRBU010000098.1 GCA_947628925.1 uncultured Clostridia bacterium
TTTCGGTACTTTTTCATTTCTGAAATGCACCGCTTCGGTTTATTCTCTAAAGGATTTTATTGTTTATTTTTCAATGTTCTTTGTTCCCACTTTTACGTGCGAACATTATACATTATACTTCCTTTTTTTTTCTTTGTCAATACTTTTTTTAAAAAATTTTTGATAATTTTTTTCTTATATAAAACATCTTTTTTTAACTTTACACAAATCACTTATTTTAGCCTTGTTTCGGGAGTTTATAAAGTAAAAAAAAGAGGTCAAACTTTTTTAGTTTTCTACTAATCTAGTCATAACCTCTTTTTTTATTTATTTACTTACATTAAATTTAAATAACACTATGTCTCCGTCTTGCATAATATATTCTTTTCCTTCTGAACGAACTAATCCTTTTTCTCTTGCAGACACCATACTGCCTTCCTTCATTAAATCATCATAAGAAACAACTTCTGCTTTGATAAATCCTCTTTGTATATCTGTATGAATTTTTCCTGCTGCCTCTGGTGCTTTTGTTCCTTTTTTTATTGTCCATGCACGTACTTCTGGTTCACCTGCTGTTAAGAAAGACATTAGTCCTAGCAAATCATAGCTTTTTTTAATTACTTTATCTAAGCCTGATTCACTTAAATTATACATTGCTAACATTTCTTTTTTATCACTGTCTTCAAGTCCAGAAAGTTCTTCTTCCATTTTTACACATAAAGGAATAACTTCTGCCTTTTCTTTATTTGCATATTCTCTAACTTTTTGTACATTTTCATCTTTTTCTATTTGATCTAATTGAGCTTCTGAAACATTTGCTACATATAAAATTGGTTTTGTTGTTAGTAAGAACATATCTTTTACAAATTCTTGTTCTTCTTCATTAAATTGCAATGTTCTTGCTGATTGTCCTGATTCCAAAGCTTTCAATATTTTTTCCAATAAGTCTATTTCAGCTTGATATTTTTTGTCTGCCTTTAAGTTTTTCTTCGCCTTATCTATTCTTTTGTTTACTGTTTCAATATCTGCAAAAATCAACTCTAAATTGATTGTTTCAATGTCTCTAATTGGGTCTATATTTCCATCCACATGTACAATGTTTGCATCTTCAAAACATCTTACTACTTCTACAATAGCATCAGTTTCTCTAATGTGTGATAAAAATTGATTTCCTAGTCCTTCACCTTTGCTAGCACCTTTTACTAGCCCAGCAATATCCACAAATTCAATAATTGCATGTGTTGTTTTTTGTGGGTTATACATTTTAGTCAATTCATCTAGTCTTTCATCTGGTACTGCTACAACTCCAACATTGGGTTCTATTGTACAAAATGGATAATTAGCACATTCTGCTCCTGCTTTTGTTATACTATTAAATAATGTACTTTTTCCTACATTTGGCAACCCAACAATTCCTAATTTCATTATTATATCATTCCTTTCTGAAAGTGAATACTTTAGTTATTTTAATTCATTTGCTATATTTTTCATAAATTCTTCAACAGTTTCTACACCTTTGTCTCCTTCTTCTCTTGAACGTACTGCTACTGTGTTTGTTTCTTGTTCTTTATCTCCAACAACTAGCATGTAAGGAACTTTTTCCATTTGAGCTTTTCTGATTTTGTAACCAACTTTTTCATTTGATGAATCAATTTCTACTCTAATTCCTTTTGCAAACATTTCACTATATAGTTTATTTGCATATTCTAAATGTTTTTCACTGATTGGTAAGATTTTGACTTGAACTGGTGCTAACCATGTTGGGAATGCTCCTGCATAATGTTCTATTAATATACCAATAAATCTTTCTATACTTCCGAAAATTACACGGTGCAACATAACTGGTCTATGTTTTTCACCATCTTCGCCAATATATGTTAAATCAAACCTTTCTGGCATTTGGAAATCTAACTGTACTGTTCCACATTGCCAGCTTCTTCCCAAGCAATCTTTAATATGGAAGTCGATTTTTGGTCCATAGAAAGCTCCATCACCTTCATTTAATTCATATGGGATTTTTAAATCTTCTAGTACTTTCTTTAATGTACTTTCCGCCATATTCCATAATTCATCACTACCCATTGAATCTTCTGGCCTTGTTGATAACTCTACTTTATATGGGAAGCCAAACAAGCTATATACTTGGTCTACTAATTTAATTACACCTGCAATTTCTGTTTCCATCTGTTCTGGTAAGCAGAAAATATGTGCATCATCTTGTGTAAAACATCTTACACGGAATAATCCATTTAATTCTCCTGATTTTTCATGTCTGTGTACTAGTCCTAGCTCTCCTGCACGAATTGGTAAATCTCTGTATGAGTGCATATCACGTTTGTAGACTAACATTCCTCCTGGGCAATTCATTGGTTTGATTCCATAATCCACATCATCAATCTTTGTTGTATACATATTGTCTTTATAGTGGTCCCAATGTCCTGAACGGTGCCATAATTCTTCATTTAAAATCATTGGTGTTTTTATTTCTACATAACCTTTTTCTCTATGTATTTTTCTCCAAAAGTCTTCTAATACATTTCTTAATACCATTCCTTTTGGTAGAAAGAATGGAAATCCTGGTCCTTCAGGTGAAATCATAAATAAATCTAATTCTTTACCAAGTTTTTTATGGTCTCTTTTTTTAGCTTCTTCTAGCAAATCTAAATATTCTTGCAATTCACTAGCTTTTGGAAAAGATATAGCATAAATTCTTTGTAGCATTTTGTTTTGTTCGCTACCTCTCCAATAAGCTCCTGATGAAGTTAAGATTTTTACAGCTTTTACTCTTCCTGTACTTGTTAAATGTGGGCCTGCACATAAATCAGTAAAATCGCCTTGTTTGTAAAAACTAATTTCTTCACCTTCTGGTAATTCTTCAATTAATTCTTGTTTGTATGGTTGCCCTTTCATTAATTCTAAGGCTTCTTTTTTTGGTAAAGCAAAACGTTCAATCTCTATATCTTCTTTTATTATATTTTTCATTTCTTCTTCGATTTTTGCTTTATCCTCATCTGTAAAAGGTTTTTCAACATCAAAATCATAATAAAATCCATCATCTATACTTGGACCTATTGCAAATTTTACATTAGGAAATATTCTTTTTACTGCTTGTGCCATAATATGTGATGTTGTATGCCAATATGCTTTTTTCCCTTCTAAATCTTCACTTGAAAAAGTATGTATAGTCAAAGCACAGTCTTTTTGCAATTCATAACGCAAATCTTTTATTTCACCATCTACTTCTCCACATGTTGCAACTCTTGCTAATCCTTCACTAATTTTTTTTGCAACTTCTAAAATAGTTGTCCCTTTTTCCACTTCTATTTTAGAACCATCTTTCAATTTGATATTTAACATATCCATATCCATTCCCCCTTTTTTTGTGAACTATTTTCTGTAATCAAAAAAACCATGACTACATAGTTCACCCCTATAAAAGGAGTGTTCCAGTTAGAACACGGTTCCATCCTTTATTTTACTTAATTTTCAAATTATAACGTGTTTGAAACGTCTAGCTTATTCACTAGAAACTGCAAGAGTTAGTTTTCAAATATGCTTGCTTAAATTGATTTTCAGCCTAGATCAATTTTCTCTGTAAGTAGTATATATTTTACTCTTCTCTTATTTGTTTTTATTATTTCCTATATTCTATTACTTTTTTAGAAAAAAGTCAATAGAATTGCTTTACATTTTATGTTTTTTCATATATAATAGTTTATGTATTTTTCTTGCCTTTATAGCTCAGTCGGTAGAGTGCAGCCTTGGTAAGGCTGAGGTCACGGGTTCGATTCCCGTTAAAGGCTCCAGTTTAAGACAACTTACGAACTGTAAAGGTTTCGTAAGTTTTTTCTTTTTAAGAAAATAAATCTTTATAAAAATGTTCTCTTAAATCAA
>CANRBU010000099.1 GCA_947628925.1 uncultured Clostridia bacterium
TTAACAGTATTCATATATATTGTTGGAATCATTTTAATTGTCCAACTATTTAACCTCCAAATAGTACATGGAGCAGAATACCGTGAACAATCAAACACAAGGCTAACAAGAGAAAGCGAAATAGAGCCAGCCAGAGGCACAATCATGGACAAATCAGGAAATGTACTAGTAAGTTCAACAACAAAATTCAAACTAGAATTATACAAAACAAAAGTAGAAACAAGCACACTAAATAACGCAATTCTCAACATCATACAAGTACTAGAAAAATACCAAGTAAGCTACCCTGACCATTTTCCAATAAAAATAGACCCATATGCATACACACTAGAAGGAGAAAACCTAGCAAAATGGAAAACAAGCAACAAAATACCAGAAAATGCTACACCTGAAGAAGCATTTTTTATAATGAAAGAAAAATATGACATAGAACAACAGGACATAAATGAAGTTAGAAAAATTATGTGCATACGTTACGAAATAGTAAGAGAAGGCTATAGTAGTACAAAAGCAATCACAATAGCAGATAGCATACCAAGAGAAGCAGTTGCAGAATTTTCAGAAAATGGAGAAAAATTTCCAGGAATTAATATATCAGTGACACCAGAAAGAGTGTATCCAAGAGGAACATTGGCATCACATATCCTAGGATATGCATCAAAAATAAGCCAAGAAGAATATGAAACAAGAAAAGCTACATATGAACCAAATGATATAATTGGAAAAACAGGGATAGAATATGTCTTTGAAGAATACCTTAAAGGAAAAAGAGGAATAAAACAAGTAGACATGGCAGTAGATGGCACAATCACAGCAGAATATACAGCCCAAGAAGCATTGGCAGGAGCAGATATAGTATTAACAATAGATGCAAACTTACAACAAGTAACAGAAGACGCCATTTCAGCAAACCTAGAAAAAATACGTAAAGGTGGTTTTGGCAAAATATATAATGCAATTTCAGAAAGTTGCGTTGTAATGAATGTAAAAACAGGAGAAATCTTAGCAATGGCAAGCTGCCCTAGCTATAACCCAGCAGACTTTGTTGGAGGAATCAGCACCGAAAACTGGAACAAATATATAAATGACGAATCAAAACCATTAGTAAACAAAGCACTACAAACATCATACTCACCAGGGTCAATATTTAAAATGGTAACAGCAATAGCAGGATTAGAATCAGGAGTAATAAACAAAAACACCATTATAAATGACACAGGTGTATACACAAAATATCAACAATATGGAACAGTTATGAGATGTTGGTATTACACAGACTATCACAGAGGACATGGACCACAAAATGTCATAGGAGCAATAGAAAACTCATGCAATTACTTTTTCTACGAAACAGCAGATAGAATGGGAATAGATGTATTATCATCATATGCAAAATACTTCGGACTAGGCAAAAAAACAGGTGTTGAACTACAAGATGAAACAGCAGGAGTTTTAGCAAATAAAGAATCAAAAGCAAAATTGCACAAAACAGAATCATATTGGGCTCCGGGAGACACACTAAATGCAGCAATAGGACAAGGAGACAACGAATTCAGTCCAGTACAAATGGCAAAATATATCAGTATGTTAGCAAATGGAGGAAAACCACTAGATGTCAGCATAATAAGAACAATAAGAAATGCAGACGGAAGCGAAGAATCTAGGTCAAACATAAACCAATTCATAAATCAAAAACTAAAACTAACAGACGAAGGTAATGAACAAGTAACAATCACACCACAAAATTTACAAGTAGTTCTACAAGGAATGCGTTCAGTAACAGAAGAAGGAACAGCAGCCAGCATATTCCAAGACTTTGAAATAGCAGTAGGAGGAAAAACAGGTTCAGCAGAAGCACCAGGAAACAAAGTAAATGCATGGTTTGCAGGCTTTGCACCATTTGATGATCCAGAAATTGCAGTAGTAGTAATGGCAGAAAACGGAGGCCATGGATATTATACAGCAGATGCAGTAAAACAAATAATGAGAGAATATTTTGGAATGAACTTAACTAGCGTATCAGAAGATGTTACTGCAATTCCATATACCGAAAGCTTTAGATAAATTGTAGAATTTCAAATAACATATATGGTTGGAAAAGAATTAAATTTTGGCAAGGAAAACGAATTTGAAATTTATGAGACGTAAGAAAGGATGTGTAGAAAATGAAAAACATCATAAGTGTCCAACTAAAAAAAGAAAACATTGTATTTAAAATATCCTATGACGCAAAGCAAGAAGAAATTGTAAAAATACTAAAAAAGAAATTACCAGCACTAAAAAAACTATATCAAGATGCACAAACACCAATATTAATAACAGGAAAAGTATTAAAAAACAAAGAAATAGAAGAAATACAAAAAATAATACAAGAAACAATAAATGTACCAATAGAATTTGACATGCCAAAAGCATTAGGATTAGCAAACATCACAAGAACATTTGAAAAAGAAACACTATTTTCAGAAACTACCTTCCACAGAGGTTCACTACGCTCAGGACAAAAATTAGAAAAAGAAGGCAGTATAGTAATAATAGGAGACGTAAACTCAGGAGCAGAAGTAATGGCATCAGACAACATAGTTGTGTTAGGAGCATTAAGAGGATTAGCACACGCAGGAGCACAAGGCAACACACAAGCAATAATAGCAGCAGGAACATTAAATACTGCCCAAATACGAATAGCCAATGTTGTAAAAGAAATCAACAGAGAAGAAGAACCACTACATAAACAAGCATATATAAGCATCATAGACAATGAAATACAAATACAATAAATATTACCTATGAAAAAAGCAATAAAAACAACACAACAAAAAGCATTTGGTCAGTTACATGCTCTTGATAAAGAAAAATAAGAATGCAAATAATAATAATATCATCCAAAAAAAGAAAAATTCCAAAAAGCTCAAAAACAGGGACATTTTTATTAGTAAACCCATCAGAAATAATCCTTAAAGGACCAATAGAAGAAGGAAGAAAAGAAAATAAATTAGAAGTCGTATTGTTAGAACCAGAGTCAACAATACGATTTTTTGTTGTATTTTCAGATTGAGTTTTATGTACAGGCATTCGATATGGCGAAAAAGGAAAAGGCGGAAAAATAAAAGGCATCATCAATTCTCCTGTTTAGAATTATTCTTCATAATATCAGCAATTTTACTCATATTCATCAAATTAATATAATTATCAAGTTTAGCCTTTTTTCCATCACGCAAATATGGTTTTAAAGAATTAAGTAAATTATTTCTAGGGTCATTATTCTGGCTATTTAAAGCATTAGCCAACTTCATAAACTGATTTACATCAAATTGTTGATTATTATTCTCATCTGAAGAACTAGAAGAATTTGAATTATTAGCTTGTGCATTTGCAAACATCTTTGAAAAATTTTGAATCATCTCAGGCGAAATCTGCGAGATAGCCCCATTTAAATCACCATTATCAACCATTTTTTTAATATTATTCATTGTATTTTGATCAATATTTTCCAAACAAAACCACCAACTTTCTATCTAGTTATATAATATGAAAAAAAACCCAAAAAATGCTTGTATATACAAAAACACTCAAAAAGTGCAATCCCTAAGCCAAAACAAGTAATGTTACGAACATGTAATAAAAACGTAAACAAACTTTAATAAAAAACGCGAAAAATACTTCCGTAAGGGCAAAAAAGGGAATAAATAATAACGGGAA
The DNA here is from genome assembly GCA_947628925.1 of uncultured Clostridia bacterium. GTDB lineage: Bacteria > Bacillota > Clostridia > TANB77 > CAG-508 > CAG-269. The sequence continues at coordinate 3,700 of CANRBU010000099.1, forward strand.
AAATAACCATTGATTTATAAAAAAAAACCATATAATATATAAAGTAGGAAAAAATGTTTTAAGGAGAGTAGTATCATGGAGAAGAAAATTTTAAGAGCAATTTTAGCAATAGCACTAATAATCACACTTGCAATGGCAGATGTAATATT
>CANRBU010000100.1 GCA_947628925.1 uncultured Clostridia bacterium
AAATTTAACAGTGTTATTACATATGAAAGAATATTGTGAACAAATAGACAAGGCCTTAGAAATATTTGGAAAAAGTATGGAAGATTTTAATAGTAATGTTGTTTTTAGAAATGCAATTTCTATGCCTATATTTCAAATAGGAGAACTTGCAAATCATTTAACAAAAGACTATATAGAAACAACACAAAATGATATAAACTGGAATGAAATAAGAGGTATGAGAAATCATTTTGCTCATGGATATTATGATATGGATTATAAAATTATTTTTGATACAGCAATAAACGATATACCTGTAATAAAGGAATTTATTGATAAAGAAATACATAAATTAATGAAATAAACTTACGACAGATTATAGTAAATTCAAGAAAAAAGCATATATATTTTTTTATGCATAAAATGCCGAATACGATTGGAGATGTATTAGAAAATCTTATTTCCTTTTATGGAAAGAGTTCACGCTTGCCGTGGAAGGTGGCCATAAAAGGGAATTAGATTTTCTTATATATCGTATTGAGTCGAGGCGTTTTATAAATAAAAAAAATATATATGCTTTTTATAAATTTTGCAATTACATTAATAAAAACTTGATATTTTTAAATTTTTTTAGTAAAATATAGTTACAAAAAATAGAAAGGAAAAAAACCATGTCAAAACCAATAGTTGCCATCATAGGAAAGCCCAATGTTGGAAAATCAACTTTTTTTAATTATCTAGCAGGAAGCAGAATTTCAATTGTAGAAGACACACCGGGTGTTACAAGAGACAGAATTTATGCAGAAACAAATTGGAGAGGCAGAAACTTTACTTTAATTGATACAGGGCGGAATAGAGCCAGAATCAAAAGATATAATTTTATCACAAATGCGTGAACAAGCCAACTTAGCAATAGAAATGGCAGATGTAATTATATTTTTAGCAGATATCAAACAAGGAGTAACACCAGCAGACAGAGAAATAGCAGAAATGCTGAGAAAATCAAAAAAACCAGTAGTTCTTGTTTGTAATAAAGCAGATAATTATCAAAAAGACAAAGAAGAAATATATGAATTTTATAATTTAGGGATGGGAGAACCTTATCCAATATCTGCAAGCCATGCACTTGGAATAGGTGATGTTCTAGATGCAATATATAACCATTTTCCAGAAAAGACAGCAGACGAAGAAAACGAAGACAGAATAAAAGTAGCTGTAATAGGAAAACCAAATGTTGGGAAATCATCTCTTATTAATAAAATATTAGGTGAAAACAGAAATATTGTAAGCAATATAGCAGGTACAACAAGAGACGCAATTGATAGTGAATTTGAAAACGAAAAAGGAAAATATATTTTTATTGATACAGCAGGTATCAGACGAAAAAGCAAAGTAAATGAAAAAATTGAAAAATACAGTGTAATGCGAAGTTTATTGGCAGTTGAAAGGGCAGATGTATGCTTATTAATGATAGATGCTAATGAAGGAGTTACTGAGCAAGATACTAAAATAGCAGGAGAAGCTCATGAAGCAGGAAAAGGAATTATCATTGTAGTTAATAAATGGGATGAAATTGAAAAACAAACTGGAACAATGGAAAACTATAAAAAGCAAGTTTATGCAAAATTAGCATATATCACATATGCTCCAATGATTTTTATATCAGCAAAGACAGGACAACGCATTGATAAACTATATGATATAATAAATGAAGTGGCAGAGCAAAATGCAAAACGAGTATCAACATCAGTTCTAAATCAAGTAATAAATGAGGCAATTGCCATTACACAGCCACCAACAGACAAAGGAAAACGCCTTAAAATATTTTATGGAACACAAGCTTCAACAAAACCGCCAACATTTGTCATATTTGTAAATAATAAAGAACTGTTCCATTTCTCATATGAAAGATATTTAATAAATCAATTTAGAAAAGAATTTGGTTTGCAAGGCACACCTGTCAGAATTATAGTAAGAGAAAAAACTGATGATAATTATAATTTTTAAAATATAAGTGAGGGAAGAAAATATGGTTGTAGATATAGTAATAGCAATAATTGCTTATTTAATAGGAAGTGTTAACTTTTCAGTAATAATCAGTAAAAAAACAGCAGGATTTGACATAAGAGAAAAAGGAAGTGGAAATGCAGGTTCAACAAACATGTTGCGCTCAGTAGGAAAAAAAGCTGCACTTATTACATTAGTTTGTGATATTCTAAAAGGAGTAGTAGCTATTTTAATTGCTATGTTAATTGGAAACATTATAAATGCAGAAGATAAAGCAATTCTAGTACAAATAGCAGGAATAGCAGTTGTTTTAGGACACACATTTCCAATATTCTTTGGATTTAAAGGAGGAAAAGGTGTAGCAACATCTTTAGGAATTTTATTGATGACAAACTGGCAAATAGGGCTAATCTGCTTAGTCTTTGCTCTTGTATTAATGGCATTAACACGAGTAGTAGCTTTAGGATCATGTTCGGCAGCAGTTTTATATCCAGTTTTAACATTATTTATAAAAGAAAATTTTATAGTTACAGAAGGAAGTGGTTATTTTATATATAGTATAATATTAGCTACAATAATATTATTTAACCATAGAAGTAATATACAAAGAATGTTGAATGGCACAGAAAATAAAATTTCAATAAAAAAATAAAAAGATGGAGGATAAAAAATGAAAACAATTGCAATAATAGGAAGTGGAAGTTGGGGAGTAGCATTAGCAGTACACCTATCAAACATAGGACATAAAGTAAAAATATGGTCTTTTGTAGAAGAAGAAAGGGATTTAATAAATAAAGAAAGAAGATGCAAATTTTTGCCTAATGTGGTATTGCCAGATAATATATTTTGTTCAACAGATTTTGAAGAAGTATTAAAAGATGCAGATTTTATATTACATGTTACACCTTCAAAATTTACAAGAGAAACTTTCAAAAAATATAAACAATATGTTGGAACAAAGCCAATTATTATTTGTTCAAAAGGTTTTGAAAAAGAAACAAACAAAACATTAGATGAAGTTATATTAGAAGAAATGCCAGAGGCAAGAGTAGGAGCACTTTCAGGGCCAAGCCACGCAGAAGAAGTTTCAATAGCAATACCAACAGTATTAGTTATAGCATCATTAGATGAAAAAGTTAGAGAAGAAGTACAAGATACATTTATGTGTCCACATATGAGAATATATACATCAACAGACATAAAAGGAGTAGAACTAGGTGGAGCATTAAAAAATATTATTGCATTTTGTGCAGGTGTGGCAGCAGGAGTTGGCTTTGGAGATAATACTTTTGCAGCATTAATTACAAGAGGCTTAGAAGAACTATCACGTTTAGGAGTAGCACTAGGTGGAAGAAAAGAAACCTTTTATGGTTTAAGCGGTTTAGGAGATCTAATAGTTACTTGTCTAAGTGAACACAGCAGAAATAGAAAAGCAGGAAAATTAATAGGTCAAGGAAAAACATTAGAAGAGGCAAAACAAGAAGTTGGAATGGTTATAGAAAGCATAGATAATATAGATGTTGCATATAGTTTAAGTAAGGAGTATAATATAGAAGTACCAATTATTTCAACAGCTTATGATGTTATATATAATAAATTAGATGCAAAAACAGCAGTTAATAGATTGATGACGCGTGAGAAAAAAATGGAAATGGAATAGTATAGGTTGAAAAATAATTACAATTTTGGCGTCGTTAAACTTCAAACTCGTTTGCCTATTTGGTGTTGAAATGTGCTCAAATAAAAAATGCATAAATTTAGAAAAAATTAGTAATAATAAAAGAAAAAGGAGGAATTATCAATGGATTTTTTTGATAAATTAGGAAAGAAAGCAAGTGAAGCATATAAGGTAACAGCAGA
>CANRBU010000101.1 GCA_947628925.1 uncultured Clostridia bacterium
TACCTCTCTTTCTCAAGTTATTCGGAAATTCCGAACAACTCAAAATCTCTTTTATTTCTTCTATTTATATCATATTTCTAAAACTTTTTCAATGCTTTTGCGAAATTTTGTTCTCATTTTTTATTTATATTTTTGTTTTTTCCTAAATATCAATTTTTTGTATTGACTTTTGAATGTATTTCATATATAACAAGTAGTGATTGGAGGGGATTCTTTGGAAAATTTTGAATCTGAAGAAAATATAGAATCTGTAGAACCTACAGTAAAGCCAACTAATAAAAAACTAACTATTTTTAATTTTATATTTATAGCTGTCGTATTTGTTGGGCTATTTATTTATATGGTATATGTTGATGGTTTTGATAATATAATTTATTTATTAAAAAATGTAAATTATGGTTGGGTATTGGCAGGAGTTTTTTGCCTTGTAGCCCAGTGGGTTTGTGAGGCAATTGTTTTACATTTACCAATTAAGAGAATGTATCCTAACCAAAAATTTTCAAATTCATTTAAAGTAAATATGATAGGACAATTATTTAATAATATTACACCTTTTTCTTCAGGTGGGCAACCAATGCAAGCATATGCATTTTCAAAAACAGGAAAGCGTGTTAGTGATGCCCTTTCTGCAATGGCAATAAAGTTTGTTATAACACAAACTGCACTAGTAGTATTTACTCTTGTTGTGGTAATTTTTGAATTTCAATTTTTTGCTGATTTGATGAAAGATTTTGTCTGGATTGCAATTGCTGGATTTGCTGTTAATATAATTGCTATATTAGTTGTACTTCTAGCAGGTTTTAAAAAAAGAGCAATAACAATATTTACAACACCAATAATACATTTCTTAGGTAAAATTAAAATTATAAAAGCCCCAGATGAAACAATTGAAAAATTGTCACATAGTATAGATAATTTTAAAGAACAATTTGCAATTATACGTTCAGAAAAAAAGATGGTTTTAAAAATGTTTGTCGTTGCTACACTTCAAAGCTTAGCTTATTATTCAATTACATATATGGTATATAGAGCATTTGGAAATTCAGGAATTGGCTTCTGGCAAATTATTCCTGTTCAAGCATTTTTACTTCTTATAATGACTTTTGTTCCTACACCGGGTTCAGGACTTGCTGCAGAAGGAGGATTTTTACTACTATTTCAATCTATTTTTAAAAACGGAACTATTAATATGTCAATTTTATTTTGGCGTATATATACATTTTATCTTCCAATTATTGTAGGTGCATTATTTTTATTAAAAAAAGATGATTAAAAAAATATCCCCGTTTGGGGATATTTTGCTATTGTTGTTTATTTGTCATTTCCTCTAAATCTAATAATTCTTGCCATCTATTATCTACTTCTTTTTGGAATTCTTCTATCATCCATTCATTTCCCGGTTTAAACATATGCTTGAATCGTTTTTGAGGTTTTAAAAATTCTTCTATAGGCAATTTTTTAGCAGGTTTATATGTTATGTGATAAACACCATTTTCTACTTCATATAAAGGCCAATAACAAGTTTCTACTGCTAGTTTATTAATGTTCATTAAATCTTCTGTTGCATATCCCCAACCTCTTGGGCAAGGTGATAAAACATTCAAAAATGTTGGACCTTCTGTGTAGATTGCTTTTTCAGCTTTTTCATATAAATCTTTAAAGTTCATAAATGCAGCTGTTTGTGCTACATAAGGTAAATGATGACCAACCATAATTTTTGCTAAATCTTTTCTTGATTGCATTTTTCCAGGAATTACTTTACCTGCAGGTGAAGTAGTTGTATCTGCAAATTTTGGAGTAGCAGAAGAACGTTGAATACCTGTATTCATATATGCACCATTATCATAACAAACATATGTCATGTCATGACCACGTTCCATAGCACCTGATAGTGATTGAATACCAATATCATAAGTACCACCATCTCCACCAAAAGCTATAAATTTTGTATGGCTATCTTCAGGTAATTTTCCTTGTCTTTTTAAAGAAACATATGCAGCTTCTACACCTGATAAAGTTGCACCTGCACATTCAAATGCAGTATGTATAAAAGAATCTGTCCAAGCAGTATAAGGATAAATAAATGTAGAAACTTCCATACAACCAGTAGCATTTGCTACAACTGCGTGATCTTCTTCTTTTAAAGCTCTCATAATATGTCTCGCAACAGGAGGAGCTCCACAGCCTGCACACATTCTATGTCCTTCAGTAAAACGAGATGGTTTTCCGAGCAACAATTTCTTTTACATTATAAGGCATTTATTTTTCCTCCCTTCTTAATCCTAAATAACGATAAGGATTTTCAACTTTTCCAGTTTTTGCAATTTCTGCTAAATCATCATAAACAGAACTAATATCATTTGTAGTTGTATCACGTCCACCAATTCCATATACATAATTTACAGTAGGAACGCTATTTCCTGCTACATACATGCTAGATGTTACATCTTCATACAATGCACCACCAATAGCATTTAATGAATCAGCTTTATCTAAAACAGCAACAGCTTTTACTTTTGATAGTGCTTTAGCAACTTCTTCACCTGGGAAAGGTCTGTAAACACGAATTTTTAAAAGACCAGCTTTAACTCCTTTTTTTCTTAAGTCATTTACTACAGCTTTTGTTGTTCCAGCAGTAGAGTTCATACAAACAATAGCTAAATCACAATCTTCCAACATATATTCTTCAAACAAACCATAATGTCTACCTGTCCATTTTTCAAAATCTTTTGCAACATCTAAAATAACATTTTTAGCAGCTTTCATGGCTTCTGCCTGTTGAGCTTTATGTTCAAATAGATAAGCTTGCAAATCAAGTGGACCAATAGCAATTGGTTCTTTTTCATTTAATAAATAATGTTTTGGGTGATATTCACCAACAAATTTTTTAACTTCGCTATCTTCCTCTAATTCAATATTTTCAATAGAATGTGAAGTTATAAAACCATCTTGGCATACCATTAAAGGAAGTAATACATTTTCATTTTCAGCAATTCTATGTGCCATCAAAGTATTGTCATAAGCTTCTTGGTTATTTTCAGAAAATAACATAATCCAACCAGCATCTCTAACTCCCATTGCATCTGAGTGGTCACAGTGTATATTTAAAGGACCTGAAACAGCACGGTTAACTAATGATAAAACAATAGGTAATCTCAAACTAGATGCTATATAAATCATTTCCCACATTAAAGATAAACCATTTGCAGAAGTAGCAGTCATTGCTCTTGAACCAGCAGCTTCTGCACCAATACATGCTGACATAGCACTATGTTCACTTTCAACAGCAACAAATTCAGTATCAACTACACCATTTGCAACAAAAGTTGAAAAGTATTGAGGTATTTCTGTTGAAGGTGTAATTGGAAATGCAGCTACAACATCAGGATTAATTTGTTTCATGGCTGTTGCAGCAGCTTCGTTACCACTTAATCTTTCACGAATACTCATACATTACCACCTTCTTCCTCCATTGTAATTGCGCCAAATGGGCATACTTTAGAACATACTCCACATCCTTTACAAAAATCAAAATTGAAATTTGTTCTTTTTAAATCTTCTTTTCTTACTGGTATTGCGTTTTCAGGACAAACTGGAAAACATAAACCACATTGCTTACATTTATCTTCATGGAAAACTGGTTTCATACTTCTCCAATCACCAGTCTTGAAGTTTTTTGCATTTCCAGCTGTATAAATATTTCCACCAATGGTTAATTCTTCCATAGGTGTTTTGTTTGTAATTTCTGACATGATAAAACTCCTTGTATAATATATTTAGGTTTTTAATAAAGGTTTTACCTATAAACCTATTGCCACCATTGTTATATTTTTA
>CANRBU010000102.1 GCA_947628925.1 uncultured Clostridia bacterium
TGATAAATCTAATGTCACTTTCGTTATTTTCTATGTCTATGTTATTTTCTTTTGCAAGATTTATAACATTTATTACATCATATATTGTCAAGTTATCTCTATCTTCATATACTGTATATTGTGTATTAAACTGTATTAGTTGCTGTTCTGCTGTTTTTTCTACTACTTCATTTGCTGTTTGACTAAATGAAACATACAAATATACTCCCAGTGTAAGAACCATTACGCCAATTAATACTTCTGCCGCAATTATTAATGCTTTTGATGCATTTTCCATTTTATTTGCATCCTTTCTTTAATTTTTCCATGTAAATAATAAACTTTTAACTTGTCCGTTATCATAGTAGTCTTCAACTGTGCCTTTAAAACTTGAAGTTTTGAAATTAGAATATTCTGCATGTCTATCTAAATCTTCGTAACCATCATTTGTTTTTAATTTTTCCTCTAAATCTTTTACTTTTTTGCCGATAACTTCTTGAACTGACCTTCCCATTCCGTCTGAATTACCATTTAGATAATATGATTTTAAGCTTGATTCATTTGATGATAATGCACTTATTACAGTAAGTCCATATTCATTTTCTAATGCTCTTTGTTCATCTATTTTTTTCATTAGTTGATCACTTTGTTTGGTTACAGTATATGTTGTTGTATTTCCAAATAAGTAATGTGCTGAATGTTTTTCATTAAATCCTGAAACATTTACTGTTATTGTTATTTTTTGGCTATAATCCAATTCACCAGGTCCTGATTTTTTTAAATTATAATCTACTATTTTATTTAAGGCACTTATTACATCCATACCTTTGCAATTTTCTTGTGCAAATTGTGTAAATTGCATGTTAAATTCTGCTAGTTGTGATTGTGCTTCTAATTCTGTTGAAGAAGCGTTGTAGTCTGATATATTGTTTACTGCTATCATAAGTAATGAGATAACTAATATTGCAAGTAATATTCCACCTGCCATTAATAGTGCTTTTGACGCATTTTCCATTTAAGCTTCTCCTTTCTAGAAATTACTTGATGACATTGATGAGAATGATGTTGACATACTTGTTAATCCGATAAATACTAGTGGTACAATTAGGTAACCTACAAACATGCAAATCATTGGTGCAAAGCCTATTCCTTTTCCTATCATACCTTTACGCTTGATTAATCTTTCGTTTGATTCTTTTCTCTTTTCTCTATAGTAGTCTCTTTCTGAATCCAATTCGTCAAATGCATCACGAATTGGTATTTTTTCAACTGCTGCTTGTAAGCTTTCTACAATTCTGATTAGTGGTTCATATGTTATATCATTTTTTAAATCTTCTAAGCTTTCCCATGGGCCTGATTCATAGTTGTTTACGCATCTTGTGATTGGCTCATAGAAGATGTTTGAATATCTTTCTAGCCATTCTAGGATGATTTCAACATTTACCCTTTCTATACGCATTAGCATTAATATGATTGTTTGGAATTGCATTACTTCATCTTCCATTTCTAGTTCACGCATTTTTTGTTGGAAGAATAGTATCCATACTGGTGCCATATATCCTACAATTGCAAATACAAATGCTAATAAGAATTCAAACCATTGCATATATTCACTGTTTATTGTTTTCAATTTTCCATGTATTCTTTCTGCTGCTATTTGTATTTCATCTGGTGTTGATTCTTCATAAAATTCAGATTTTTCAACTGCTTCTTGTACTTCTTCTACAGTTATGTCTAGGTCGCCTTTAAATCTTTCCAAAAATGTATTGTCTTGTTCTGTAATTTCCATTGCTTGCTTTTTCTGTCTGTCACTTAGTCCACCAATCAAGTCATAATCGACCGTCGGCTCTGTATATATATAATTTATTGCTACCTTATGTAATTGTATAAATAGTACTAATGATATCATAAATACTAGAATTGTCGCTACTATTCTATTTATATATAGCCATTCTATTTTTAGAGGTGATGCCGCATCTTTTAATAGTTTTTGTATTTTACGGTATTCTTTTGAACCATCTTTTGGTATCACTAGGTTGACAAGTTTTTTAATAACTGGTTTTTTATATATTTTTTCTTGCCATGGATTTTCTGTGTGTGAACTTTTATGTGTTGATCCATTGTCTTTTAATTTTCTTACTAATATATAAGATATAAATGTTATTACTAGGATTGCTATTTGTACAATTGTTCCTGGTTTTCCTACATACCAGCTTTCTACAAATGAGAAATTTGATATTGCCCAATTTTTTAGTGGTTCTAGTAATAAAATTGGTGCAATTGCGATAAAAGATAAACTTTGGAATACATAGTTTAATTTATCTCTTTTTAATATTTCTAGTTGCATTTCTTGTGTGATGTTGTCAACATTTTTTAAATATAATGATGCTCCATCAACTTTTCTATCACCAAATTCTTTTGTTAAATATGATAGTCCTGCAAATTCTTTTAAATAGCTGTTTGGTGCTATATCATAATATTTTTCTAGTTCTGTTTCTGGGTCATCAGAAATTAAAATTTCATAAATTTTTTCACCTTGACTTGATACGTCTTTTTCATCATCTTGTGATACTTGATAAATTGCCTCTTCTACCATGTTGAATTCATGGTATGCGTGACGTATTTCTGAAAAGAATTCTATTTGTTCTTTTAATAGTTTATCATCTATTTTGTCAACAGATCCATCAATTAGAGTATCTGTCATGAATAATTCAAAGATTAATACGATAAACATTAATAGATAGTTTGTGTGTGTTAATATAATTGTTAATAGTACTATTGGTAGTAAAACAACAAGTGCCCTTGTTAAAACTTTTGATGCGTCCCTTCTTGTACTATATTCGTCATCTATATTTATAATTTCTAGTCTTCTTCTTAGTTTTAATATATATCTTTTTATAAATGGTATTTTTATGTATGTTATATATAATTTTTGGTATAAAATTTCTGCTGAAAATTTGTTTGCTCTTGTTCCTCGTTGTAAATTTTGTATCTGTTTATATTCTGATTTTTTCATCTTTTTGGAGATTATTAAATATGCTAATACAATTAAAGCAAATAATCCACCTGCAACTCCCATTATGATAAAAATCATGTTATTTGACACTTGTTTTCACCTCCAAGCTATACTGTTGTTTTCTTTACTTTTTTTGCCCTTTTCCAATGTTTTTCTACAAATCTGTCAAAGTCTTCTCTGTCAGTGTCATCCATGTTGTTACGCATTTCTGTGATATTTTCGTCTGTTATTGGATTTGTTATTATGTATTCTCCGTCTACATATTCTAATACATTACGGTATACATATAGCTGTTTGTCTGTTGTTTTTGTAAAATAATGTGTTGCATTATCGAAAAATTTATCAAATTTTCCTTCTAATGTTTTTTCTTTTCTGTGATCAAATGTATATTCGTTTTTGTCTTCTACTGGTATACATTCTGTAATTCTTTCTACATAACGTTTTCCTCTAAAGTCTTTTTGTAAGTGTATATCAAAATTTAATACTTGTACAACTTGCTCTTCTGCTGTTTTTTCTGATTTGAACACACCTGTTCTAAGCATTGAGTTTCTTAGTGCTGTTACTAAGTTTGGAAATGTTTTTGCGTGGTGTGTAAATAATGTAAATTTTGATGCAACTTGGGCTGCTTGTATCATCCAAGATGCTACGGGGTCTGTTGCAACCTCTCCGGATGATGTTTACAGAACCGTCAGTTTTCTTTTGAACGTCAAGTCCTTCTTGTCCTGATATTGTATCTGTTTCACGGAATGTTAATATGTTTCTTGTTGGGTATATTTTTCTTAAGTG
>CANRBU010000103.1 GCA_947628925.1 uncultured Clostridia bacterium
CGTTTTACGTCGAATTTTCTTACGAAAAATGCCCATGTTTCTGAAAAGCTTGGTCTTACAACAACGACACGTGAACCATCTTTCATTTCATTGATTTTGTAACCATTTGTGTCTGATAATTGTCCTGGGTTATTATATTTATATATGTTTTGACATACTCTTTTTAGTTCTGCTTCTGTTCCAAATGATAAGAATGCTAAACGTATAGATTTACCTTGGAAGAATATCCATATACTGTCACATGCTCTTGGTACTTTGTGTTCTACTACTTGGTTTAAGTAGTCTCCTCCTGCTGTTTGTGCTACTTGGCTTAAAAAGCTTTCTGGTAAACCTGATACACCACCTGATACACCATCTATGTTCATATCTCTTACTTCATCAATAGAGCTGTATCCTTTGTAGTGTTGATATATACGTTGTACAACAACAGATAGTTTGTCTTGGAAACTTAGTTGTACATGTTCATTTTCATAGATTTCTTCTATTTCTTGTGGTGTTATTACATATGATGGTTTTGAGTCACCTTCAACATATTTTAATTCTGCTAGATTGTATTTTTTTATCATTTCTGTTAATGCTTCATACCCAAAGTCTTTTTTGTATAGATAAATTAGTATATCAAATTTATCTTGTGCTGTTAATAAAGATGGTACGTCAAATGGTATGGCTGTTGAGATGTTTGTTTCATTAACACCATATTCGCTAGCTAGTAAGTCATATATCAATTCTTTTACATATTTTTTATCATTTACGTCACCATAAGTACAACCTTTTAAAGCTTTTTTCAATTCATACTTTTTATTTTTTCTTCTTTTTAGCTCTTCTTCTGATAGTCCGATATCATAAAGGTTGACTTTTGTGATTTCGTCTAATCTTCTTTTTACAAAGTTTTTCATTGTGTCTAGCGTATATGTTTGGTCATCTACTGTTTTAAGTGCTTCATCTGCATCTTCTGTTTTTTGCTTTTTGATGTAATAATAGATAAGCATTCCAGCGACAACAACAACTACTATAGTTAATAAAATATTTGTAATTGTCATTTGTTTTGCCCCTTTCTATAAGATATTTGCTTGTATCTCCTGTAATCTATAAATTATATTATCAGTTGCTCTTTTAACTTCTTCTATGAAAAATGCATTCCTGTCATCTTGGTCATAGAATTTTTTGAAACGTAAGAATAAGTCTGGTACAGCTGCTTCTTCTGCTGCTTCAAAGAATAGTGTATTATATGGTATTGTTAATATATGATTTTTTTCTTTTAAGAATCTTGATATGTTTTTTGAATTATATTTTGAATATTTATCATATCTTCCTATTAATAATAATGTTTTTGGTGATTTTAATAGTGGATTTTGTTCTTTTGTTTCTAAGAATTCTTTTAAGCTTGATAATCTTTGTGTTAAATTTAAAACTATTATATCTGAATTTTTTAAGATTTCGTCTCTTGACTCTTTTGGGATATTATAGTCTAAATCTACGAAAACCCTGTCATAATAGTGGCTTGCTGCTTCGATGACACTAGGATATAGTCCAAATAAACGCAAGTTTTCACTTCTCATTGCGTCTGTATCATAACGTGCTTTTTGGTTTGATGATAATATTTCTAACCTGTCTTTGAATACAACTTTTGTATAGTTTGTTATGATTTCCGGTGTGATTTTGTTGCTTCTAAACATTTTGCCTAGGCCTTTTATTCCACTTTCTGTATCTAGTGATTTTGTGTTTGGTCCAAAGATGCCTAAATTTAATTTTGCTTTTTTCTCTTCTTCCCAGAAGCAGGTTTCTAACCTGTCTTTTTTGTCTGTTGTAGAAATTACTAATATTCTATTGTTATGTTCGATAGCCATATGTGTAGCAATTGCAGCCAAAGACAATGTTTTTCCTGTTTCTGTATTTTCATTATTCCAAAATGTAATTACTGACATAGCTATACTCCTTTTTCTATTGTTTTTATCGCCTTTCTAATTGCGTTTTCGCTTTCGTTACCTAATATTGCACTGACAATTGAGATTAAGCCTTCTTTATATTGTGTGCTTAGTTTTTTGAATTTGATTTTTTCTACTCTTTGGTTCTCCATTAGAACTGTTAGGTCTCCATTTTCTAGTGGGAAGTATACTTTGTATTCACTCCAAACCATTTTCATTCCTAGTGATAAAAAGTTTAAATATTCTTCTTCTTCTGTTAGTACTTCTTTTGAAAATAATACTTTTATTAAATCTATTGGCTTTTTCATACTTGCCAAAATTTCAAGTCCCTTTTTCAAAGAGTATACATCAAATGCAGTTACAAAAAAGTTTTTCTTTGCATTTTCTAGTTCAAATTCTTCTATTCTTTGTGCGGAATCTGCATCTACCATAATCAAATCATATTGCAGCTCATCTACCACAAGGTATTGTTTTATTTGTTCAATAGTTTTAAATCCAACTGCTACTTCGATGTCTTCAAAGTTTGTTACATATGAAGTAGTAGGATTTATAGATGGTACAACATATTTTGCTTTTTGATTGATTGTTGAATCAACCATTAGTACCTTTTTCCCTAGTGTTGTCAATATTTTTGCCGTGTTTAGCATTAAATCCGTTTTATCATATGCTCCTATAAATCCTATTGTTTCCATATTTCCCCTTCTTTCGTGTTTTTAATTTATTCTGTTGTACTTGTTGTTGCGCTTGCTGTTGCTCCTGCTGCTAATTCATCTAAATATTTTTGTCTTTCTTCTTGTGTTTTTGTTATACTTTCTGACATTTTTGTTTTAAGTTGTTCGTCTGATGTTTCTAAGTTGTTTTGTAAGTTTTGATTTATTCTGTTTCTTTGGTCTACATTATAACGGTTAAGCAATCCTTGAATTGCATCTTCTATAAGGTTTGGATTTACTCTCATTTGTTGTACAACTTCTGCATTTACTGGATATGTAGGTGTTGCTGCCGCTTGGATCCCTGGTTCTGTATATGTTGTTGCATATAGTTTTGATCCTTCTGTTCTAAATGAGTCCATGATTGCACTGCTCATTGATAGAATTTCTAATTCTGATAGATTCATCCAAATTGTAGTTTGTGAGTCTGTGTCACCTACTGTTGGAATTGTTACTTCTTTTTTTGATACAACTATATAGTCTTCTCCTGTTGGCATGCTAAGTCTTATATCTACATAATCACCTGTTTGTAATTGTGTTGGTAAAACTATAACATTGTACTCTTGTTTTCTTATATCATTTGAAGTTGTATTGTTTCCTTTTGTTATTGTTTCTCTTGTGATTATTGTTTTTGCTTGCATTGATACTTTTGCAAGTACAGGTACTGAATTTAATTCTACATATTTTTTTTCATTATTTTCTTCAATATAATAATTTACTTGTCCTTCTGAGCCAAGTACATCTTCTGTTTTTAATTCATATTGTTTGTTGTTTATTGTAATATACAATGTTTGTACACCATCTTCTGTTTTACTTGAAACAGTATTTCCTTCTTTGTCTTGTAATGAGCAAGTATCTAGGATTTCTTCACTTCCTATTGCATTGCCTGGTATCATTGTTGAATAGACATTTTGCCTTTGCAACATGTCTGATGTAATTATTTGTCCTGATTTTACATCTTGATTTAATACACATATTGAGGTTTGTAATTGCTTATCTGCAACCTCTTTATCTTGATAATTTTTTAATTGTAAAAATAAAAATGCTATAATAGCTCCTGTTATAATTAACATTAAAAGCATTCCTAATATAAATGAATTTCTTGCTTTTCTTTGTAATGGATTACTTG
>CANRBU010000104.1 GCA_947628925.1 uncultured Clostridia bacterium
ACTAGTGCCACTGCAAACACCAATAAAACCATTACTGTCAAGGCATCAGACAATGGAGGAGCAGGAATAGATGCATACAAACTAACGACAACAAATAAAGCACCACGGAGCAAGTGATTCAGGATGGACAACAAGCCAAACTGAAGAATGGACAAGTCCAGCTCAAAGCCCAGGAACATATTATGCATGGGCAAAAGACGTATTAGGAAATGTAACAAAAACAAGTAAATCAGCAACAATTAAAGACCCAGGAAATCCAGACTCAAGTGGATATTTCCAAGAAAATAGTACAGTAGATGGAGGCCCAGCAAGTTCAAGTAATCCAACCATTCCAGCAGGATTTAAACCATATGAACAATCAGGTACAGAAGTAGGAAATACCGGAACAGCGAAATGGAAAGACAATAATGGTAAACCATCAGATAATTCCTTACGCCAAGGATTAGTAATTGAAAGCTCAACTCTAGGAGAATTTGTATGGATACCTGTGTTAGACATAAACAAAATGATAATGTGTCAAAGTAAAAAAGCAACAGACCAATGCTCAATAACTAAAGACTCAACAGGACAATTATATTGTACCGTACACAAAAGCTATGACATATGTGGTAAACTATATGTCGACTATAGAATGGGGGTTGCACTAATGGAATTTAATACAAATAAAACAGATCAAACATATACTTTGGACAGAGAACCTGTTTTATTAAGTGATTGGGATGATGATTCGAACTACTACTGTTTTTTGAGCGACATAGGACTAACAACGGCACAATTTGAACAAAATATGATAGAAGATTTCAAAAAAATGGCAGTAAGTACATACAACTATGGAGGATTTTGGATAGGAAGATATGAAACAAGTTTAAGTGACTCAAGTAGTACAGCAGAAGGAAAAGATGGAACAATGCAAAGTAAAAGAAATATGAAATCACTAAAAGCAAGTTCTAAACGTGGTAATGGAGATTATTACAGATGGTATGGGTTGTATGATAAGCAAAAAACTCAAAAAGCAAATTATTCAACGCATATGTATTGGCGGATGTAATTGGGATGCAATGATGTTGTGGATGTATAACGATGGAAATGCACCAACTATAGATGTAAAGAATCAAACACCGAACGATATATGTGAAGGAACACCAATGAGAAATTTTAATGAAGAACGCTCAAGGATAACTGGATGTAGAGAATATGATAAATTAGCAAATATATATGATTTACTAGGTTGTACATATGACTGTGGAATGGAACGGGAGTGGCGGCTATCGAACAAAGAGGGGTGGAGATTGCAATGGACCCAGTGGTTTGAGTTGGCGTTCGTCTAGTACTCCTTACAAGTATGAGGAGAAGGACGGTTCTCGTGCTATTCTTTATATACAATAAAAGCTATATTAAAACATAATTAATAAGTTATCTCTTTAAGCACTAACAAAAGAATTGACTGCATTTTTTATGATGGAAAAATTTCACTTAGCAATAATGTAGCAGAAAGAGCTATTGGACCATTCGCAAGAATTGGCTTTTTGCAGATATAGTATAAGCTATAAAAGCAAATACTACTTTTTATTCTTTAAGTGAAAGTGCAAAAATAAATAATTTGAATATTTATAAATATATAAGCTATCTCCTAGAAAATTTGCCACAAGAAGATTTTTTAAATGAAAATGCTTTAAAGAAATATCTTCCATGGTCTAAAGAGTTGCCAGAAGATATAAGAAATTTACCGGAGAATATGAAGAATTAAAAAAATAAGAACTTAGTCATATCTGAATATTTACTTCAGATTGACTAAGTTTTTTATATATACAATTTCACATGTCAATAAGCTATCTCATTGAGCGCTAACTATAATATTAATCATAGAGAAACACCTCCTTGAATATGGTTTGTTTTCTAACAAAAATATCATATCAAATTGGTGTTTCTTTTGTCTATTTTTTTATTTTATTTTCCCACATATTATTTATGCTAATTTTTTAAAAGATAGTATCGTATGTGTTAAGTAAATGTAGGCAATTTTTTTACTTTTTTTCTAATCCTTCAATGTAAATTGCTTCAACACTTTTATTATTTGCTTAATAAACATAGATATTTAATAAATACATTTCATATCACTAAATTCTATTGTTTTCATTATTTCTTTTATAAATTTATATTCTGAGTGTCCTTAATGTACTCTTGTTTTTTCTGTTTCTTCTGTTGTTGCTAAAAATGAATCTATGTCAAGTTTTTGGACACAAAATCGTGTGAATTTTATGCTGTTATTTTTTCTACTTCATAAGGTATTTGATAATTTATTGAAGAGTGTATTCTTTTTCTATTATACCATCCATCTATAAATTCAAATATTGCTATTCTTGTTTCCTCAAATGTTTCATACTCTTTTAAATTTAATTCTTCTTTTTTTAATATGGCATTGAAGCTTTCCATACATGCATAGTATGTGGTTTTCTTTGAGTAACGTTTAAGCGTCACTCATTAATCAAAATAGTAACCTTTCATTAATTTGTCACAAGTATAAGTCTAGAGCCGAAGGTCGGCGTACTCTCTACTTGGATACTCTTCACTCATTGCACTAGGAGAATAGTTGTGAAGATAATCCCCGCCTCTAAGAGCTCGATACCAAAGAGTGTGTGCTTCCATGGTCCACTCTCTTATCCCCCCTTTTGTATCATAAACATTGGCTAATTTGTCCGTTTCAGTGCTCCCTGTTATACTTGGATAGGTCTCATTCCTTGTACTTGAAATGTTCCCATCTGGATATGGAGATAATACGTTTAAATAGGGATTTTTTTTATCATTATACATCCATAACATCATAGCATCCCAGTTACATCCGCCAAATCATATGCGTTGAATAATTTTCTGTTTCTGTTTTTTCTTTATCATACATTCCATACCATCTATAATAACTTCCATCACTACGTGTAGAAGCTGCTCTTAATGAACGTATATTTCTTTTGCTTTGAATAGTTCCATCATTTCCTTCTTTTTCACTATCTGAACTACTTAAACTTGTTTCATATCTTCCTATCCAAAATCCTCCATAATCATGCGTACTTAATGCCATTTTTTTAAAATCAGTTATCATATCTTTTTCAAATTGTTCTGGAGTTAATGCTATGTCTTTTAAATAACTTGTTGTATCATAAGATTTCACCAAATCTGGCTCTCTGTACCCTGCTCCCATCATATATGTTTGATCTATTTTAGTTGCATCGAATAAATCTTCGGATCCACCACAATATAACTTTCCACAGATATCGTCACTTTCGTGAATTGTGCAGTATAAGTCGTTACCTTGTTTTATAATACTGCATTGATCGGTTGCTTTTTTACTTTGACACATTATCATTTTGTTTATGTCAGGCACGGGTATCCATACAAATTCTCCTAGAGTTGAGCTTTCAATTACTAATCCTTGTTTTACTGATTCTGCTGATGGTTTACCATTGTCGTCTTTCCAGTGTGCTGTTCCTGTATCTCCTATTTTTCCATTTGATTGTTCATATGGTTTAAATCCTGCTGGTATTGTTGGATTATTTGAACTTGGTGTTCCTCCATCTACTGTACTATTTTCTTGGAAGTATCCATTTGAGTCTGGATTTCCTGGCTCTTTAATTGTTGCTGATTTACTTGTTTTTGTTACATTTCCTAATACGTCTTTTGCCCATGCATAATATGTTCCTGGACTTTGGGCT
>CANRBU010000105.1 GCA_947628925.1 uncultured Clostridia bacterium
TTCTCATATCCAATTATAGATACAGTTAGTAGAACATCTATTGAAAAATCAGTAGCAGTTCTATATCCACCAGGAGGAGAAACAATAAATCAACCAGGTAACACTGTAGTTATAGGACATAACTATCGTAATGGCTTATTTTTCTCAAACAACAAAAGACTTAAAGTAGGAGACAAAATCTATGTAAAAGACTATAGAGGAACAAGATTAACTTACACAATATATAATAAATTTGAAACATATGATACAGATACATCATTCTATCAAAGAGAAACAAACGGAAAAGCAGAATTAACTTTATCAACATGTACAGATGCAAGCAATAATAGAAGATTAATAATATTAGCAAGACAAGATTAAAAAACTAAATGTCCCAAAGGGGACTAACCCCTTAGGGACATTTTTAATATTCTAATAAAGCTATTATAAAATGCTTTATATAGAAAAAACAAATAGTTGAGGTGTACAAATGGATAAAAAACAAGCAAAAGCAAGGATAGAAGAACTACGAAAAAAAACAGAATATTATGCACAAAAATATTATGACGAAGATGCTCCAGAAATTTCAGACTTTGAATATGACATGCTAATGGTAGAATTAAGAAATCTAGAAAAAGAATATCCAGAATTTATTTCGAAAGAATCACTAACACAAAAAGTAGGAGGAAATGTTAAAGAAGGCTTTGAAAAGGTAACACATGAAGTACCTTTACAAAGCCTACAAGACGTATTTTCAATTGAAGAAGTAGAAGATTTTGTTGAACACATAGAACAAAAGGCAGAAGAAAATGGAATAAAAAATGTAGCATATGTTGTAGAAACAAAAATTGATGGATTATCATCAGCATTAGAATACAAATCAGGAAAATTAATAAGAGGAGCAACAAGAGGAAATGGCTTGGTAGGAGAAGATGTAACTGAAAATTTAAAAACAATAAAAACAATACCAAAAGAAATTAATGATAAAATAGATATTACAGTAAGAGGAGAAGTATTCATATCAAAAAAAGACTTTGAAAAAATGAACAAAGAAAGAGAAGAAAACGAAGAAACACTTTTTGCAAATGCAAGAAACGCAGCAGCAGGTTCATTAAGACAATTAGACAGCAAAATTACAGAAACAAGACCTCTTGATATCTATATTTTTAATGTACAAAAAATAGAAGGAAAAAAATTTACATCTCATTATGAAGAACTAGAATACTTAGAAAAACAGGGCTTTAACGTAAACCCAGTTCGTATATATTGCAAAAATGTAGAAGAAATAAAAAAAGCAATACACAAAATAGGGGAAATGCGTGAACAATTAACTTTTGGAATAGATGGTGCAGTTATAAAAATAGATGATTTAAACTTTAGAGAAATACTAGGAACTACAGTAAAAGTACCAAAATGGGCAGTTGCATATAAATATCCACCAGAAAGAAAAGAAACAATTTTAAAAGATATAATATGCCAAGTAGGAAGAACAGGAGTAATAACTCCAATGGCAATACTAGAACCAGTAAAAGTTGCAGGATCAACGATTTCAAAAACAACATTACACAATGAAGATTTTATCAAAGAAAAAGAACTAAAAATAGGGGATACAGTAGTAATACAAAAAGCAGGAGATGTTATACCAGAAATAGTAGAAGCGGTAAAAAGCAAAAGAACTGGAAAAGAAAAAGAATTTCAAATGCCAACAAAATGCCCTGTGTGTGGAGCAGAAACAGTAAGAGAAGAAGGGGAATCAGCAGTACGTTGCACAGGAATAGAATGTCCAGCAAAACTATATCGTAATTTGGTACATTTTGTATCAAGAGAAGCAATGAATATAGATGGCTTGGGTGAAAACATTATAGGTCAATTATTAGACAATAAATTAATAGAAAATATAGCAGATATCTATACATTAAAACTTGAAGATATAGCATCACTAAAAAAGAATGGTCAAAAATTTGCCCAAAATTTAATTGATAGTATAGAAAAAAGTAAGCAAAATGACTTATATAGACTCATTACAGCATTAGGAATTAGGCATGTTGGTGGAAAAGCTTCAAAACTACTAGCCAAAAAATATAAAACAATTGACAACTTAGCAAAAGCCGATTATATGGAATTACAAGAAATGGATGATATTGGAGAGATAATGGCAAACAGCATAGTTGAATTTTTTGCTCAAGACCAAACAAAAGACTTAATACAAAAATTAGAAAAAGCAGGTGTAAATACAAAAGCACTTGAAGATGAAACAACAGATGAACGCTTTTCAGGTAAAACTTTCGTTTTAACAGGAACATTAGAACACTTCAGCAGAAAAGAAGCAGAAGATATAATTGAAAAATTTGGAGGAAAAGCCTCTAGCTCTGTTTCAAAAAAGACAGACTTTGTTTTAGCTGGTGAAGAAGCGGGAAGCAAACTAACAAAAGCCCAAAGTTTAGGAATTACAATAATTTCAGAAGAAGAATTTGAAGAAATGATAAAATAGTAAATATGAAAATGAGAAAGGAATGTGATAAAATATGGAAAAAAATTACACCTTTGAAATGATGTGGGAAGACTTAAATGATGGATATCAAATTTATTACACATATCAAAAAAACAGATATTTACTATTTAAAACAGCACAAAATTGTTATACTCAAAAATTACTATCACACACATCAAAAAACCCACAACCTAGAATGTTAATGCTTACACTAAAACGAGTAAAGGAAATTTTTCCTTTTTTAGAAGACATTGAATATCGAACAGGAGTATCTGAACAATAAATAATACAAAAAACATTGACTTATTTTTAGAAAAAAGATATACTGAAAAAAATTACAATTCAAAATAAAATTTATACCTAAGAAAGGATGTATTCAAAATGGCAGTAGTAATAGATGGAAAAAAAGTTGCAGAAAAAACGCGTGAACAAATAAAAAAGGAAGTAGAACAATTAAAGAAAAAAGGAATAACACCAAAGCTAACAGTTATTATGGTTGGAGATAACCCAGCATCAAAAGTATATGTAAAGCAAAAAAGTAAGGCATGTAATGATGTTGGAGTAGAATATGAAGAATATTTTTTAGATACAAAAACAACCCAAAAAGAACTATTAGAATTAATAGATAAGCTAAATAAAGATAAATCTGTAAATGGAATTCTATTACAAAGCCCACTGCCTGAACACCTAGACATAAGCGAAGCTTTTCGTGAAATTGACTATAGAAAAGATGTTGATGGATTTCATCCAATGAATGTAGGTAAACTAGTATTAGGTCAAGACACATTTATATCATGTACACCATTTGGAATAATGCAATTATTTAAAGAATATAACATTGACTTATGTGGTAAAAACGTAGTTATCCTTGGAAGAAGCAACATTGTTGGAAAACCATTAGTACAATGCTGTTTAAATAATAATGCAACAGTAACAGTATGCCATTCTAAGACCAAAGATGTAAAAGAAGCAGCTAAAAATGCAGATGTCGTAGTTGCTGCAATTGGTAAACCACAATTTGTTAAAGCAGATATGGTAAAAGAAGGAGCAATTGTAATTGATGTTGGAATTAATAGATTAGATACTGGAAAA
>CANRBU010000106.1 GCA_947628925.1 uncultured Clostridia bacterium
TGAGAAGCTATGCTACAGATGCGTCTGGAAACATTGCTCTGAATGTTCTTGATCCTAAGATTTTCTTTGGAGTAATTTTTGGAGCTGGAATCATTTGGTTCTTCTCAGGTCTGCTTGTCAATTCTGTGACTAATGGCGCAAAAAATATTGTGCAGGAAGTCAGAAATCAGTTTGCAAACATTCTTGGTCTTAAGGAAGGTTTTATCATTAAGGACAATAAAAAAGTTAAAGTAAAACCTGATTCAAAAAGATGTGTTGGAATTGCAACTGATAATTCTATAGGACAGATGAAACCACCTGCTTTGATGGCAATTATAGTACCTATAATTTCCGGATTTATTTTCGGAACAGATTTTGTTTCAGGAGTACTTTTTGGTTCCATTACAGCAGGTACCATGCTTGCCATATTCTTTGGCAATAGTGGAGGTGCTTGGGACAATGCGAAAAAGAGTATTGAAGAATCTGGACTTAAGGGTTCTCCCGAACATGTGGCATCCGTGGTTGGCGATACAGTAGGTGATCCTCTAAAAGATACCGCTGGACCGTCTTTGGATATATTTATAAAAATCATGGACAATGTCGCATTAGTCTTTGTAAACTTCTTCAAAGTATTTTCCTTGTTCAAGTAAGAAATAAAAAATCCTGCTGTTGCAGGAAATCAAAAGCCAAGCAGTTACTGATATTTCAATAACTGCTTGGCTTTTACCAATTTAGATATTATCAAAGTCTAACAGAAAATACAAAACTACCAAAATTTATAAAAAAAAGCAAATACTAATACAAAATTTATTGCTTTTTTGCGGGAAAAGGAGTATAATGTTAACATACTTATACACAGAAAGGAATGAACACTTAGATGAAAGCAATAGAAATTAGAAATAAATACTTAAATTTTTTTAAAGAACATGGACATACAGTTATACCATCAGCACCATTAATACCAGAAAATGACCCATCTGTTTTATTTACAACAGCAGGGATGCAACCATTAGTACCATATTTATTGGGTGAAAAACATCCAGCAGGAACACGTTTAACAGATTATCAAAAATGTTTAAGAACTGTTGATATTGATGAAGTAGGTGACAACAGACATTTAACATATTTTGAAATGCTAGGCAACTGGTCATTAGGTGATTATTTCAAACAAGAATCAATTCAAATGAGTTTTGACTTTTTAATAAAAGAATTAAATATTCCAGTAGAAAAACTATATGTTACATGCTTTAAAGGAGATGCAGACTGCCCAAAAGACGAAATATCAAGTGAATGTTGGAAAAAAGCAGGAATTTTAGATGGACATATATATTTTTATGGAAAAGATGATAACTGGTGGATAGCAGGTGAAGAAGGACCATGTGGACCAGATACAGAAATGTTTTATGACACAGGAAAACCAGCATGCTCAAGCGATTGTCAACCATCATGTAACTGTGGTAAATATGTAGAAATATGGAATAATGTATTTATGGAATACTATAAAAATGCAGACGGAACATACACAAAATTGAAACAAAAAAATGTAGATACAGGTTTAGGACTAGAAAGAATGGCAATGTTACTACAAGGCAAAGAAACACCATATGATACAGAATTATTTGCACCAATAATGTCAAAACTCGAAGAATTACAAAAAATAGATGATATCCAAAGCAGAAGAATAATTGCAGAACATCTACGTGCAAGTATGATGATTATTTGTGATGGAGGAAGACCAAGTAACATAGATAGAGGCTACATTTTAAGAAGACTTATTAGAAGAATGATTAGGCACATGAACAAATTACAAATAGACTTAACAGAACTTGTAACTTTAATAAATATCAATGTAGAAAACTTACAAGAAATGTATCCAGCATTAAAAGAAAATCAAAAAACAATAGAGCAAGTCATAATAGAAGAAAAAGATAAATTTATAAAAACATTAACACATGGAGAAAAAGAATTTGCAAAAGAAATACAAAAAGCAAAAGAACAAGGAAAAACACAAATAGATGGTGAAATTGTATTTCGCTTATATGACACATATGGTTTTCCACCAGAAGTAACTAGAGAATTAGCAGAAGAAAATGGAATGACAGTTGATAATAAAAAATTTGATGAACTATTCAAAGCACACCAAGAAAAATCAAGAATGGGGTCAGAACAAAAATTTAAAGGTGGACTAGCAGACCAAAATGAAAAAACAATAGCATACCATACAGCAACACATTTATTACACCAAGCACTAAGAACAGTTTTAGGAGAACATGTAAAACAAAGTGGATCTAACATCACAGAAGAAAGGCTACGTTTTGACTTTACACATCCACAAAAAATGACACCAGAAGAAATAGAAAAAGTAGAAAAATTAGTAAATGAACAAATACAAAGAGATTTAAAAGTAACATGTGAAGAAATGCCATATGAAGAAGCAAAAGCATCAGGAGCTATAGGACTATTTACAGATAAATACGGAGACCGTGTAAAAGTTTATACTATTGGTGATTTCAGCAAAGAAATTTGTGGAGGACCACATGTAGAACATACAGGAAATATGGGAAAATTCAAAATCAAAAAAGAAGAATCTAGCTCATCAGGAATACGTAGAATAAAGGCGGTTCTTATTAAATAGTTATGTGCATTAGAAAGGAATGAAAAATATGGAAAATTGTATTTTTTGTAAAATTATAAATGGAGAAATTCCATCAAATAAAGTATATGAAGATGATGACATTCTAGCATTTAAAGACATTAATCCAGTTACACCTGTACATATTTTGATAATACCAAAAAAGCACATAAATTCTTTAAATGACATAGAACCAGAAGACGAAAAAATAATTGGAAAAATATTTTTGAAAATCAAGCAAATAGCAAAAGAACAAGGAATAGCAGAAAATGGATATAGAATAGTAAATAATTGTGGAGAAGATGGAGGCCAAGAAGTACAGCATTTACACTTCCATTTATTAGGGGGAAAAAAATTAGGCACAAAGATTGTCTAAAAAATAATTTTGTGGTATAATATAAATATAAGAAATAATTATATGAAATTGGAGGTAGATGTTTATGTTTGAAAGCAAATATGGAAAAATACTTACAATTATTTTAGTAATAGTTATTGTTGCAATAGTAGGCTTATTAGGATTTTTAGCATATGATTATTATCAAAAGTATCATATATCAAAAGATGCATCTGAATTTGTTGATAATTATAATGGGGATGTTGCAAGTGAAGACCAAAATGAAGATAATAATTCAGTAAATGATGATATATTAAATCAAATTGGTAGCACACCAGTATCAAATCCACAAAACACAACAACATCATCTGCAAAAAAGATTGAATGGGATGGATATATGACAGTTGGAACAATGGAAATTCCAGCAACAAATTTCTCATATCCAATTATAGATACAGTTAGTAGAACATCTATTGAAAAATCAGTAGCAGTTCTATATCCACCAGGAGG
>CANRBU010000107.1 GCA_947628925.1 uncultured Clostridia bacterium
TTGTCAATTCAATTATTAAATTTTTTAAAATTTTATCATAAGAAGTTTAAAGTTTACACAAACTTTCCGATACTCTCAAATAAAATAATTATTTATTCTCTACTCGATTATTCCCTGAAATATAATAGCCTACTCCTCTTTTGGTTATTAATATTTGTGGTGAAGAAGTATCCTCTTCTATTTTTTCTCTAATTCTTCTAACTGTAACATCAACAGTTCTAATATCTCCATAGTATTCATATCCCCATACTTTTTCCAACAAGGTTTCTCTTGTTACAACTTGACCTGGTTGGCTAGCTAAGAATTTTAATACTTCAAATTCTCTTAAAGTTAAGTCTATTACTTCTCCTCTAACTTTTGTTTCAAACTTATCTAAATATAATTCTAAGTCTCCAACAACAATTATATTTTCTTTTTTAGGCTGTTCTTTTGTTTCTGGTTGTATATTTTGCATATCGTTCATTGTTACATCAGCTTTTCTAATATTTGCTTTGACTCTAGCTACTAATTCTCTTACACTAAATGGTTTTGTAATATAGTCATCAGCACCTAATTCTAGTCCAACAATTTTATCAACTTCCGCATCTTTGGCTGTTAAAATAATAATTGGTATATTACATGAATTTTTTACTCTTTTACATACAGATAAACCATCTAATTTAGGCAACATGATATCTAACATGATTAAATCTGGTTTTTCTTGTAAAGCCATTTCTAATCCTGTTTGACCATCTTTTGCCTCTAGTATGCGATATCCTTCCTTTGCCAAATTAAATTTTAAAACATCAATAATTGTTTGTTCATCATCTACAATTAATACTGTTTTTGCATCTTTATTTAAATTTTCCACAAAAATTCCGCCTTTCGTTGGTTGATTTTTATTTCAATATATTTATATCACATTTATTAATTTAATACAAGTATTTTTTTTAAGTTGAATTATATTTTTTCAACTGTTAATTTTCCATTGCATTTACCACATCTATATTTTCGCTCAAATCCCTTGTTAATTCGATTTCTATAAAATATTTGCCCACATATTTTGCAACAAATTTTGTATTTATATTCTACTTTTTCTTCATATTCTATATTACTTTTTTGATAATCTTCTTTTTTGTTTCCTGTTGTTTTTATATCATATCCGAGTTTGCTATTAATATATTTTGCATATTTTTTAAATTCAGTTCCATGATTATTACAATTTGGCAGACAATGTATAATTTCATGCATTATAGTGTTTTTTATTATACTTTCATCTAATTCCATTACCCATGTACTAATTTCTATTTTATGTTTTTTATATCTTACATATTTTATAATTTTTTTTCGT
The DNA here is from genome assembly GCA_947628925.1 of uncultured Clostridia bacterium. Classification (GTDB taxonomy): domain Bacteria; phylum Bacillota; class Clostridia; order TANB77; family CAG-508; genus CAG-269. The sequence goes on from CANRBU010000107.1 coordinate 1,331, forward strand.
CCATGTTTTTCAATATATCTTGTTTGCATATCTGGTTCTAATTGTTTACATACTCCATATCTTTTTTGACTTCTATTAGTTAGATGTATTTCAACTGTACCTATTTGTTTATTATCTTTTATTTTTATGCCTATTTGCTCTAGTTCTTGTAAACATTTTTCGTATATTTCGAGTAATTGTTCTTCCATGACTTTCCCTTCTTTTCATAAATTTTAGCAAAAAAAATTTAAAAAGACAAGTAAAATTTTAGAAAAAGAAAGAGAGACTTTGAATTTTCAAAAATCTCTCTTTCTATCTGTGGTTAGAAACCAATTGTAATTTTTACTTGAGGCAAAGTACAGCACGGAAACCTGTGGCTAGGAGACGCAAAAAACGTTCTTGGGGATAACGAAAGGCAGCAGGAGAATCGTAACCTGTAACACAGTAATGTCCACCGCGAATAACACAATAAGAACTTCCAAGTTGTTCTTGAGTATATTCGTCTACATTTCCTATGAAATCGCCAATGTTATTGACATACCATTCTTCACGACTTCCTGTTTCAACTATAGCTTTTGGAGAATTATTTGAGGTATAATAGTTGCCAAATCTTGTTGAGTTATTTGCAACTTCATCAAGAGTTAAAGCTTTTGATTTAATGAACCATTCTAATATCGAATCATATTCTGCACCAAAAGTCAGATGACTTTTAATTGTTTCAGTGTTTTCAATAGTAGATGCTACAGTTTTAGCAGTGATAAACTCAATGCATACTAATGGCAAAACTCCTTTAATTGACTGTGGGTGCTCTTTTGAACCGGAAATGTTGTAACGAGAGATATAAAATCCCCCATATTTTTCAACACTTTCAATTTGCTCAAGCAGTTCAGGTACTAAAGGTTCGGTGTAATCAGTGCTTGAAAATTTATCATTACGATAGCTTCTTCTGCCAAACTTTTCTGAAAAATCTTGGCCATTAAGTGTTCCATTAGAATCAAGAATGCCAACAGGAATCCATACAAACTGACTTCCATCAGAAATTCTTTCAATTACAAAGCCATTGTACCAGTTTCCCAAAACATGTTTGTATCCTTCCGGAATTGGTGGATTCATATAGTTTTTGGAAGGGCCAGTATTGGATATTGCTCTGATAATTAATGTTTTACTTGTTACCTCTGAGACTTCAAAGGTTATACCTTCTTCTGCCTCAAGTATAATTTTGTCATGCCGATTTTCCATAGATATTCCTCCTTATGATAATATTTTCATCGGTTTCTACAATGGTACTTGTCCATTATATTGATAATACCACATTTTTTGGGTTTTGACAATACCCTTCTAAATTTGCTTTGTGATATTTTTCTAAGACTAGAGGAGGAGGTTTTCATAATTTGGTTTAGGACACTCTTTTGCAGCAAGTTTTTTTATAAGGTGATATAAAGTGGTTTTGAATTTGTGGCATATGGCCAAAAAGCATATATATTTTTTTATGGCGAAAAGGTCTCGACTCAATACGATATATAAGAAAATCTAAAGCCGTTTTATGGCACCCTTCCACGGCAAGCGCGAACTCTTTCCATAAAACGGCTTAAGATTTTCTAATATATCTCCAATCGTATTCGACCTTTTCACCATAAAAAATATATATATGCTTTTTTTGAGTTGCGTAAATTGAAAAAAAATGATAAAATGAAAAAAATAAAAAGGCAAAGATAAAAAAAATAAGCCTTAGAAAGGGATGAAAAAAATGACGATATTACTAAAAAACGGAAAACTAATCGATTATGAGGCAAACACAAATGAAAATTATGACATTTTAATCGAAAACGACAAAATAAAACAAATTGCAAAAGACATTACAGCAAATGCTGACAGAACAATAGACTGTACAAACTTATATATCATACCTGGGATGATAGACATCCATTGCCATCTAAGAGAACCTGGCTTTGAATACAAAGAAACAATAGAAACAGGTAGTGCAAGTGCAGTAGCTGGAGGATTTACAACTATTTGCCCAATGCCAAACACAAAACCAACACCAGATAATGTAACTGTGTTAGAGCAAATTATAAATGAAGCAAAAAGAGTAAATTTATGCAATGTTTTACCATATGCATCAGTATCAAAAGGAGA
>CANRBU010000108.1 GCA_947628925.1 uncultured Clostridia bacterium
ACTACTTCTGATAATACTGTTTTTTCAATCTCTACGTCGTTTTGATATTTTATTTTATATGTTACTTCTTTTAAACCTTCTACACCTTGTTGGATTATCTGATTTGTTGTATTTGTATCTGTTCCTGCAGTGTTTTTAGTGATAGTCTCATATGGAATTGCAACTTGCTCTATAACTATTTTTTCTGTAATTGGTGCATAATTTTGCATCAATTCATCTAGTGAGGTTTTTACACCTTGTTCTGAGACTTCTGCTATTTTTATTTCGTTATAAGTTTTATCTGTAATTTTTATAACTGTTCCAGCTGATATTTTTTCTTCTAATGCTGGTGTTGTCTTTTGTGTGTCATCTAACATGATGTGATTTTCTTCTAACACTTCGGCTACTGTTTGTTTTCCTGTTAGTGCAGTTAATTCATAGCCATTTTGTAGTTCGATTCTTACATCTGTTAAATTTGTATTTACCGCTAAAACACTGATACCAGATATCAATATTAAGATAATGCTTACACAGATAATCTTGATGATTGAAAGTGAAGCGTTCTCTTGTTTTTTCATATCTTATTCTCTTACCTCCTTTGGCAATACATTTATGATTATACTATATATTGGACAATTTGTCAAATTTTGTTTATTCTTGTCCTATTTGGGTTTACGGTTTCTTATTATACTATATGCCATGGCATTGGTGGTTATGAATAATTTTTATTTTTTTAATTTTTTATATTAAATATCTTGCAAGTGTTTTCATATGTCATTTTTTCTACTTCTTCTACTGGAAGTTTTTTTGCTTGTGCGATTTTTTGGGCTATGTATTTGACATTTCTTGGATCATTTCTTGCTCCTCTTACTGGCTCTGGTGCTAGATATGGACTATCTGTTTCAATTAAAATTTTATCATTTGGGACCAAATTTATCATTTCTTCTGCATTTTTTGAACTTTTAAATGTTATTGGTCCTGCAAATGAAATGTAAAAGTCCAAGTTTAGTGCCTGCTTTATTAACTCTCTATTTTGTGGGCAACAATGAAATACACCTTTTCTATTTACTGAATGTTCTTTAAGAATTTTTAGTGTATCTTCTACGGCATCTCTTGTATGTATTACAATTGGTAGTTCTAAGTTATTGGCTATTTCTATTTGTTTTATAAATGCTTTTCTTTGCAATTCCCTTTGTGCATATTCTTTTTCCCAATAATAATCTAAACCAATTTCTCCTATTGCTACTATTTTTTCTTTATTTTTAGTTGCAATTTCTTCAATTTTGGAAATGCTTTTCCACAAATTTTCTTCTTGTTGTGGAATATCATTTGGTGAAATGCCAGAAGTTGCATATATCCAACTATATTTTTTTGACAAAGCACTCGCTTTTTCTGATGCTTCTAAATTATAACCAGCAGATATTACTGTTGTAATACCTGCTTGTTTTATGGCTTCTATTAAATTTTCTCTGTCTTTGTTAAATTTTTCATCATCTAAATGACAATGGCTGTCAAATATCATTTTTGGGTTCTCCTTATTTTATTATTACAATTGCATATGCTACTGCATATTCTTTACAATGTGATATACTAATTTCTATGTTTTGAAACATTGTTGTTTCTACTCCATGTACAGTAACATGCGGTTTTCCTTTTTTGTCATTTTCTACTTCAATGCTTTTCCAATCTATATGTGTCGTTGTTGGTAGATATTCTGAAATTGCTTTAAATACCGCTTCTTTTACTGCAAAGCGTGCTGCATAATGTTGATATTTTTGGTTATGCTTTGATTCGCAATATTCTATCTCTTTTTTGGTATATATTTTTTGTAAAAATTTTTCTCCTAAATCTTGAATTGATTTTTTTATTCTTTCAATTTCTATAATGTCAGTACCGCAACTGATTTTCATTTTATTGCATCCCCTTCTTGCCTACGGTCGGAAAAGAATTAAATTTCAAACGCAGTTTAACGCAACCAAAATTGTAATTATTTTTCAACCTTCTTGATTATAATAATTCATATATATATCCTTTCCCGCATGCCATCTGCCAATGAAATTTACTAATAAATAATCTTCTAAATCATAAACTGGTTCTTGTACAACATCTCCGTTTTGATTAATTGATCCCCATTTTCCGTCTTTTTTTATACCTGAATAACCATATTCGTTTTGTTCTGTTGCATCATCATATTGATAATCAACAACTACTTTTCCTTCTTTGTCAACAAAACCGTATTTTCCGTTTTGCTTTTTTATAAACAATGTTCTATTTGGGAAAATTTGATTTTCTTGTTTTTCTTCAAATTTAAATGTATAGTATTTGGTTTCTCCGTCTTTTAATAGTTTGATGTAACCACTGTCTGTGTTGTATTCTACCACCATTCCTGATAGTTTAGTTACAAGGTTTGTGTCAAGTATATCTGCTTCATAATTTTCTTTTTCTGCTATGTATATGTCTGCTGTTTCTTGATATGTTATGTTTGTATATTGTGGCTCTATTTTTACTTCACCTTGTAAATTCATAATTCCATATTTGCCATTTTCTTTATATATTAAAATTCCTAACTTACTCTCTTTTAGGTATTCGTATTTTGCTTCTTGAAGTATTTCACCTGTAAGTTTCATTACTCCATATTTTCCGTCTTTTTCGAAAATGACTCCATCTTCACCGTGCTTTTAAAATTTGTGTAATTTGATTAAAGCCATCTGTTAATAGTTCTTTTCCTTCTTTGTCTATTAGCACTTGTTTGCCACCTTTTGTTATAACAAACATGTCATTTCCATGAATTTGTGTGATTCCTTCATATTCACATGGTAATATTATGGTTTCTGAGTAACCTATTATTCCATATTTTCCAGTTCCGTCTTTTACAACATAATTTGTACTGTGGTTTTTTCCCAATGATTCTATTTCATCATATTGTACTTGTATTAAAATTTTTCCTTCACTACTTGCAATTCCATATTTGCCATCCTTTTTAACGCGTAGTGTGTTTTTTATTCCTTGTAATGGTGCAATTTCTTCATATTCTATTGGTATTAATTCTTTACCTGAATAGTCTATTGCTCCATATTTTCCGTCTTTTTTTACCTTTATGATATTTTGTTCATACCATAATTGTTCATCATTTTTGTTGGCAATTGCTTCAACACTCTCATATTGTGTTAAGATTTCTTGATTTTTGGAATTTAGGGCTTTTGTTTTGTATTCACCTGTTTGGTAGTCTACATCATATGTGCATAAGAATATATCTGTTTTTGGGTCTGGAATAATTATCATTTCACCATATGATGGATTTATAACTGAATTACCATTATTGTCTATTACTCCCCATTTTCCATCTTGATAGTTTGCAAAATAACTACTGCTTTTTATTACTTCATTTGGCTTATTTTG
>CANRBU010000109.1 GCA_947628925.1 uncultured Clostridia bacterium
ATGTATTTAAATATAAAGAAATCAATTATTATAAAAGCGAAATAGAAACATTATTTGAAGACTTAAAAAAATGGATAAAAAAATCTAACAATATTTACATTGTAGTTTCATCTAAGGAAAAAGCTAAAAAAATGCAAGAGATATTAGAAAAAGAAGAAATAGTCACTAAGATAGAAGAAAAACTAGATAAAACTATTATTGTAAAAACTGGGCAAAAGGTAGTAACTATCACTGTTGGAAAATTGACAGAAGGGTATATAAATGATGAAATCAAACAAATAGTAATATCAGCAGATGAATTAATAGAAAGTAGTAAAAAAAGGAGAACTCCTGCAAACCAAGCTTATAGAGAAGGAGAAAAAGTAGTTTTTGCAGATTTAAAAATAGGTGATTTTGTAGTACACAAAAACTACGGAATAGGCATATATGTTGGGGTAAATACAATTACAGCAGATGGAACTACCAAGGATTATATAAAGCTAAAATATAAAAATGATGATATTTTATATGTCCCAACAAATCAGTTAGATGCAATTAGAAAATATATTGGAGGAGATACTTTATCACCAAAAGTAAATAGTCTGAGTGGAAAGGCTTGGCAAGAAACAAAAGCTAGAGTTAAGAAAAATTTGCGTGAAGTTGCAAGAGAGCTTATAGAACTTTATGCTAAACGTGAAAAAGCAAAGGGCTTTAGTTTCAGCAAAGACACACCTTGGCAAACACAATTTGAAGATGAATTTCCATATCAAGAAACAGAAGACCAACTTCGCTGTATAGAAGAAGTCAAAAAAGATATGGAAGCACCAAAACCAATGGACAGATTGTTATGTGGTGATGTTGGTTATGGCAAAACAGAAGTAGCAATAAGGGCAGCTTTTAAAGCTGTAATGGACCAAAAACAAGTTGCATATTTAGTTCCAACAACAGTATTGGCGCAACAACAATATGAAGAATTTAAAAATAGGATGAAAGATTTTCCAATAAAAGTTGAAATTTTAAATAGATTTAAAAGTGCAAAATATCAAAAAGAAGTATTAAAAAAATTAGAATTAGGAGAAGTTGATATTGTTATTGGAACACACAGAATCTTAAGCCAAGATGTAAAATTTAAAGACATAGGGCTTTTGATTATTGATGAAGAGCATCGTTTTGGTGTAAAAGATAAAGAAAAGATAAAGCAATATAAAGCAAATATTGATGTTCTAACAATGACGGCTACACCAATACCTAGAACTATGCATATGTCAATAGTTGGAATCAGAGATATGTCAGTTATTTATGAACCACCTCAGAACAGGAAACCAGTCCAAACTTATGTGCTTGAATATGATGAAGAAGTTGTAAAAGAAGCAATTATAAAAGAACTAGAAAGAGATGGTCAAGTTTTCTATATATTTAACAATGTAGAAAATATACAAAAAAAAGCAGATATAATTTCAAGGCTAGTGCCAGAAGCAAAAGTAGCATATGCTCATGGACAAATGAATGGAAAAGAAATAGAAAATATAATGCAAGATTTTATTGACCAAAAGACTAATGTACTTGTATGTACCACTATTTTGGAATCAGGGATTGATATACCTAATGCAAATACAATTATTGTAGAAAATGCGGATAGAATGGGCTTAGCACGGCTTATATCAAATTAGAGGTAGAGTTGGTAGAAGTGATAGGCAAGCATATGCATATATCACTTATAAAAGGGATAAAATGTTAGTAGAAACAGCTGATAAGAGGTTAAAAGCTATTAAAGAATTTACAGAATTTGGCTCAGGCTTTAAAATTGCAATGAGAGACCTAGAAATTAGAGGAGCAGGAAGCCTATTAGGAGAAATTCAATCAGGTCATTTAGAACAAGTTGGATATGATACTTATTGTCACCTTTTAGATGAAGTTGTAAAAGAAATGCAAGGTATTGAAATCGAACCAGAGCTTGATTTACAAATAGAATTAAATGTTACAAGTTATATCCCTGATGAGTATATTTCAGATGGTAGCCAAAAAATAGAAATATATCAAAATATTGCACTATGCAAAAGTGAAATTGATATAGAAAATGTTATTGATGAAATTATAGACAGGTTTGGAAATATGCCTTCTGAGCTAGAAAATCTTTTAGATATTGCACGAATTAAATATTTAGCAAAATCTTATTATATCACAAAAATAGCTAGTAAAGGAACAGCTGTAGTATTTACTTTTGAGCAAAGTAAATTTACAATTGATGTTATAAAACTTGCAGAAAAATATAAAAATAAAATTAAATTCCAACCAGGAGTAAAACCAATGATAACTTTGCAAATAGGTACAACAAATGAAAGACAAATCTTAAATGATGTAACAATGTTTTTAAAAGACCTAGAACAGCTAAAACTTGAAAAAAACTAGAAAAAATGGTATAATAAAAGTGTAAAAATGCAGCGCCAAATGGCAGAAGGGAGAGCAATATGAAAATTTTAGAAAAGATGCTGGAGATGACAGAGTTTAGGGCGATAAACCCTGACGAATTAAGGTGGTATCATGAAGTCTTTTTTTCACGGTACTATGATGAGGATACAGATACACTGTATCTCACAGGTTTCAGCATGGTGCCAGTAATGGTAATTTGTATGGTATTGCTTACCATACAGATACTGATGCACTAGTACCAACAACCCTTGTCTGATAAATGTCAGATGAGGGTTGTTAAATGTATTTGATAAACTTGAAAAACCAATAAAAAAATAATATAATAAAAAGTATAAAAAAGGAATTAAAGTATAAACTAAAATTTAAGGAAATATAAGGAAGAAAGGAATGGCGTAAATGCAAGCTATATCAAGTAAAGAAAATGAATTTATAAAACACATAAAAAAATTAAAAGATAAAAAATATCGTGATTTGAGTAATGAATATATTATAGAAGGAGTAAAATTAATAGAAGAGGCAATACAAGAAAAAGCAAACATAAACCAAATAGTAATTTGTGATGATTGTGAAAAAATAGATGCAATTCCAAAAGATATAATGTATGAAATTGCAAAATATGAATGTATATATGTGACAAAAAAAGTCTTTGAAAGTATTACAAGTGTTGTGGCACCACAAGGGATAATAGCCATTTTAGAGAAAACCAGTCCAGAACAACAAATAAATTATGAAGAAGAAATAATAATTGCATTAGATGACATTCAAGATCCTGGAAATTTAGGAACAATACTAAGAACTGTAGATAGTATAGGGTTAACACAAATTTTAGTTTCAAAAGGAACAGCTGATGCCTTTAACCCAAAAGTAGTACGTTCAACAATGGGAGCAATATTTAGAGTTAATATAATAGAATGTGATGATTTAAGCAAAGCTTT
>CANRBU010000110.1 GCA_947628925.1 uncultured Clostridia bacterium
CTTCCTTTAATATTAACTTCTATATCTTTTTTTTCGCCTGTTTCACTATTTATAATTTGCTTTACAACTCTTGGTTTAACCAAATTTCCTCCATTAGCAATACTAGATACAGCTGTCACTAACTCTATTGGAGTGATTTCAAACCTCTGTCCAAAGCTTATTGTTGCTAATTCAACTGGTCCTGCCTTTTCTTCCTTTAAAAATATACTTCCTCCTTCACCTGGCAAATCAATTCCTGTTTTTTCTAGCAAGCCAAATTTTTTCAAATAACTATAATATGTGTGTACACCCAATTTTTGTCCAAGCCCTATAAAAACAGGATTACAAGAATTCATAAGTGCTTGCCTCAAACTTTCTGAGCCATGTGGTCTATAATACCTCCAGCATTTTATTCTAACACCCGCAACCTCAATGCCTCCAGTACATAAGAATTCACCACTATTATCTGTATCAGTAATTCCCTCTTCTAATGCTGAAGAAGCAGTAATTGTTTTAAAAGTAGAACCTGGCTCATATGTATCTGCAATCGCTCGATTTCTCCAAACAGCTTGCAAACTTTTAGTTTTATCTTTTTGCTCCATTGTGCTCCAGATTCCTTGCAACTCATCTGTATATGCTGAATATGGCTCATTTAAATTATAATTTGGATATGTTGCCATTGCTAATACATCACCTGTTTTTGGGTTCATAGCAATTACATTTCCACCATCTGTGCACTTGTTGTCAATACATGCCTCTTCTAAATATTTTTCAATTATTGATTGTATATTATAATCAATTGATAAAATTAAGTCATTTCCATCAATAGCAGAAACATATTGTTCCCCTTCTTCTCCTATTTCAGCCCCTCTTGCATCTGTATGTTTTTTTATTGCTCCTTTTGTCCCAGAAAGTTCTTTATCATATTTTGCTTCAATTCCATCTAACCCCTGGTTATCACTACCACAAAATCCAATAATTTGCGAAGCTAGTGTATTGTTTGGATAATAGCGCTTTGTATCTTCATCTATATTAACTCCAACATTAATATCATTTTCATCCAACCATTGCCTTAATAAATCCGTTTTTTCCTTATCTACTTTTTTCACTATTGTTTCTATAGAACTTCTTTTATTAACTTTTTTTAATACTGTTTCATAATCTATTTCAAATATTTCTGATAATTTTTTAGCTACTTTTTCTTTGTTTTCTTTTGAAATATTTCCTGGATTAACAGTTATAGTTTCAACAGTACTACTTACAGCTAATACATGTTCACCAGTAGCATCATAAATAGTACCCCTTTTGGGGTTTATGTTTCTATTTAAAGTTTGTTGCTCATATGCCATTGTAGATAGTTCTCCTCCTTTAATTAATTGCAAATACCCTATCCTGACAATTAAAGATATACATATAAAAAAAGCTACAAACAAAACGATTCTCATTCTTTTTTTATGTGATATTTTTGTTTCAACTACATTTCTCATCAATTATATCCTCTCTTTACCATTAAGCTTATAAAAAAATACCTCTAATATATAATATTAGAGGTATTCTTTTTTATTCTATTTTATTTTTGAAAAATCCAGTCTGCTATTTGTCTTATCCAACTCTTTTGTTCTTCATCTTCTATTTTCTCTGTTGGTGCTTCAACATAATCTTTCTTTGGTAATGTAATATAGACTGTTTGTTTATTTGTTAATTTTTGCATTCCTAACTTTTGCTTTGCTTCATTTTCGATGTTGCCTAAATTTAGTCCATTTTCTATACTTATCTCTAGTTGCTCATTTTCTTTTTCTAAAGTAGCTAATTGTTTCTTTTGATTTTGCATTTCATTGAATTTTACACTTATTTGGGAATTTCTATATCCAACAGCTAATAAGATAGCAAAGACAAAAAGTGCTAAGATTGTTAACTGAATTTGTTTTTTCCTTTGTGCTTTTGAAATTTTTACTTCTTGTCTTGGTACATTTTCTACAACTTTTAGTTTTGCTTTTTGTTGAACTCTTTCTTTTCTCTGTGTAGTTGGTTCTATTTTCCTTGGGTTTGTACCATATTGATATCTTGCTTTTGCCATTGTATTCCCTCCCTTCTTTTGTTATTCTCTTTCAAATATCCTTAGTTTCGCACTTTTACTTCTTGTGTTTTCTTCTTGTTCTTCTTTTGATGGTATCATTGGTTTTTTAGTAATAATTTTTCCGAAGTGTTTTTGCCCCACATACACAATATGGTAAATCCGGTGGACAAGTACATTTGCCTTTTGCTTCAATCATTGCATTTTTTACTGCTCTATCTTCTAAAGAATGAAATGTAATTACACATAACCTTCCTTTTGGTTTCAAACAATTAATGCAATCTAATATTGTGTTATATAAAGGTTTTATCTCATCGTTTACCTCAATTCGTATGGCTTGAAAAGTTCTTTTTGCTGGATGTCCATCATTTTGTTTTGCCTTTGGAATTGTCTTTTCTATGATATCTACTAACTCTTTTGTAGTCTCAATTTCTTTTTCTTTTCGTATCTTACAAATATTTTTTGCAATTTGCTTTGCAAACCTTTCTTCTCCATATGTATATAAAATATTACTTAACTCTTCTTCTGTATATTTATTGACAACTGTTTTTGCTGTCAATTCTTGTGTTTTATCCATCCTCATGTCTAATATATTTTCGCCTAAATAACTAAAGCCTCTGTTTCGTTCATCTAACTGATATGATGAAACTCCTAAGTCAAGTAAAATTCCATCTACTGCTTCAATATTTTGTTCTTCTAATATAAATTTTATATTGTCATGGTTTCCATGAATATATGTAACATTATCGTATTTTTTTAATGTCTCTTTGGCTGCTTTTAATGCTTCTTCATCTCTGTCAATTCCTATAAGTTTTCCTGTTCCATCAAGTTTTGCTGCTATTTCTTTACTATGTCCTGCACCACCTAATGTACCATCAACATAGATTCCATTTTTCTTTATGTTTAAGCCATGTATACATTCTTCTAACATGACTGGTTTATGCTTAAATTCCAATTTACTAGTATTCCTTTCTAAAAACTCCTTAATCGGAAAAAGAATAAAAGTTTTTTTCACAGCTGGCATAACACCAGCTGTTTCATCAGTTGTAGTTTAGATACTTTTGTAAATTTATCTTTTGTATCTCTATTTCTTTTGTATTTTTATCTTTTGTAAATTTGTCTTTTGTAATTAAAATCTTTTGTACATTTATCTTTTGTATTTTCATCTTTTGTAGCTATATAAACTTTTTCAAGTTATATACCTAGGTTTGCCATATTTTCTGCAATTTCATCTGCTGAAATTT
>CANRBU010000111.1 GCA_947628925.1 uncultured Clostridia bacterium
GTTTTAATCTTTCAAATTCTTTTATTAAGTGCAATTTAAATGCTGAATCTATCCAAGAAGCAAATTCAAGAGCTATAATCTCTACATCTCCAATTCTCATAACATTTACTAGATTATCTTTCACTTTCATTTGTGTTTTTATAAGTTCTTTACTCATAATATCACTTCCAATCTTTAAAATTCTTTATATATTACAAAACAAAAGTTTGCAAAAATCAAGTAAAATTTTTATATAAATAAATTTTTCATATAATTTGTTTCATAAGTATTTAAAATCTTTTTTTATTTTGTTTATCACTTTTTACAATATATTTTCTTAAGTGTATTTAACTTAAACTTACTGGGTTAAGACTTATGGTAAAGCCAAAGTACTATTTTTTGACAAATTATGTAGAATATGCTAATATAATACTTGATATAGCAACTGCTGTGTCATTAACTTTTTTTCACTAATTAGTGAGAGGAAAAAATCCTTTAGCTTTTAGTTTCACATATAGTAGTTTAACAACCACAAAGTATCAAAAGGAGGAATAACTATGGAATTAAGCAACAAGCAGAAAAATTGGAACTTATTTCAAAAAAGAAAACATTATTCTGGCTACAGTGTCAAAAAGTAATACTGATTCAAAAGAAATTCTTACATCTAAGTTAGATGGGAAACTAACTGAAGAGTTAATGGCATCATTTGCAGACAAAGGTATCATTTCTTCAGAAGAGTTTGATGTTTTTTACAAAGATGATAGGGGATATACCCGCTTTTTAGAAGAAGGACCTGAAACTTTTGCAGGTGACAATTCAGATGGAAAGGGTATTATTCGTAATGTTGTGTCAGTCTGGGAGTACTATTCAGAGGAACAAATCTTTGAATGTATGTTGAATAACAGTTTTATGGCAATATGTGTTTGGGATATGGAGCCACTGTATAAGTACAATGAAGATTACAACAAAGCTTAATGCAATATCATAGTTTAAGAAAGGTTTTGGGAAAAAGTTTTTTTCTCAGAACCTTTTTATTAATTTTATTTTGCAATGTAAAGGTAGGAAAATTTATGCAGCAAGATTTTGAAAAAATTGCAATTTTATGTAAAATGTAGTATAATAGATTTATAGGAGATGATTTTATGGGATTTTTTGATAGATTAAAAAAGAATGATAAACAAAATAATAGTAATGAAGTTAATAATAAAGAACAAGCAAAACAATTACCATTTGAAGTAGATTATAGTCAAATTTTTAATGGCAATTTGCAAGTGGATTTTTATGATAAAGATGCAGATTTTAAGAAATTCTATGATACAACAAGATTAATAGTTAGTAGAGAACCTTTTGCTATTGAAGGTCATCAAATTCATAATTGTGCTGTTTCTTGGTATGGACAAAATGATTGTGGAATGGTTGATGGAAAAACAGGAAAATGGGATAGTTTAAGAGCACAAGAATATAGAGGTGTTTTAGCAGAAATAAATTTAGAATTATTACAAACCGATCCGAGTTATTGTGAAATGGTAATGAAAAAACTGCTAGATAAGCAAAGAGTTGAAAGATATCTTGAAAGTGGATTGCAAGAAACACCAGAAAAACCTTGTGGCAAATACATAGGAGGAATTAGAAAAACAGAAAAAGGTTATAGAAAATTCTTTTCTACAATAGTAGGAGAAGCATCTCATAATTCCAAATTAATGGTAAATAGAAGACAAGAACATAGAAAAAGGATTGAAGAACAAAGACAAAAAGCAATTGCAGATAAAAAAGCTCAAATTGAAAAATTACAGAGTGAATTAGATGGTTTGGAACAATAAATAATATTAAAAATTAAAAGAACATATGTGCAAAATCATATGTTCTTTGCTTATTTTTATTCAATAGGAAAAATGTCTAACAAATAGAGTGGTTTAACATTAGCGTACATATACTTTAAGAAAAAATTGCTTAAAATATAAATATATGCTATAATAACTACTAAGAAAATATAAGGAATGATGTTAATTATGGAAAAAGAAAAAAATGAATTAAACAAATCAGATAAAAAAGTGAAAGTAAAGCATATAATTATATTTATCTTAATATGCATATTATTACTAGCAATAGGATTTGTAGGAGGAGTTTGGGCAAAAACACAACTTGAAGAATACAAAATAATAAAAGAAAAAGAAAAACAAACAAGTCTAGCATTATTAATGACTAAAAGTGAAGTAGATCAACTAAAAGCACAGATAGAAAAAGATGAAGCGGATTATGGTGATAACTACCAAGAATTCAAATCTTATAATCCATATGTATACAAGCGAGAACCAGATACAATTTATTTCAAATGCTCAAAAATAGGAGCTTTTTACGCATTTAAAAAAGATGATGAGAATTATAAACATTTGTTAGAAGTAGTAGAAGATAGAATGCACTATTCAGTAATAGATGACTACAATTTAAATTGTTTTGCACCTGATTCAATAAATAAAATGATGACATCAGGAGAAAATTATATTATTTTTGATTATGACAATGAAAATTTATCAGAATATGACGAAAATTACAATAAAGATATAATCTTTAAGTTCCTAGAAAATACAAGATTATATAGATTAGTTACATACTTATCATATTATAAAGAACCGATTTTGATGCAAAACTTACCAAAAAAAGAATTTGCATACAATACAAAAATGAGTGGTTACCAATATATGACATATATAGAAGGGGATTAAAAACAAGGAAAAATCTTGAAAAATCAATAAATATATGGTATAATTTTTTAGAAACTATTAACTTAGTACAAATTTGCAAGGAGGTTTAGTATGTTTAACGTAATATTCAACCCATTGATGTTACCTACATTCAAAGCAGCAGGATACAGCTTCGACTTCTCTGATAGCAAAATAACTTGTCGGAATGTTGAAGGAAAAGCCATTTTTGAAATAGTCAATGGCGCAGATGAAACTAACAACATACTCTTAACAAAAGAAGGAGTTTATTATGGTGAATTTATTCACATTACATGCAATGGCAAGGCAGAGCCCAATATCCATTTGAGAAAAATGGGCAATAAAGGGTATGTCAGGGACTCTTTGGTTCACCTCAACCAAAAGGGCGAAGAAGAACAGTATTATTAACTTGCAAAAAACAACAAGCCATCACTTCTTGTGATGGCTATTTCTAATGTACGACAGGCATGTCGTTTAGCTAATCGGTGAAAGTCCGAAGTGGAGGTACATATCGCCAACCACATAGAGA
>CANRBU010000112.1 GCA_947628925.1 uncultured Clostridia bacterium
AAAAAAAATGATATAAATAATAAGCATAAAGAATAATGCAAAACGGCCCCTTGGTCAAGCGGTTAAGACGCCACCCTCTCAAGGTGGAATCATGGGTTCGATTCCCGTAGGGGTCACCAACACACAAAGCCTAAAACTACTATACATACAGTGTTTTGGGTTTTTATCTTATATAATACAACAAATGCATTGCATTAAAAACATAAAAATGAATAAAATTCAATAAAGGAGGAATGTACATGTATAAAAAACAGTGGTTTGAACAAGAAATAGAAGAAGTAGAAAAAGAATTAGAAACAAACATAAAAAAAGGCTTAACACAAGAACAAGTAACTAAAAAAAGAGAACAATACGGACTAAACGAATTGCAAGCTACTAAGAAAAAAACATTATTACAAAGATTTATTGAACAATTCAAAGACTTTTCAATTATAGTATTAATTATTGCAGCGATTGTATCAGGAATAGTAGGAATATCAAAAGGAGAAGGAATTACAGATACAATCATTATACTAATAGTAGTTATTGTAAATGCAATTATTGGAGTAGCACAAGAAACAAAAGCAGAAAAATCTCTTGAAGCTTTACAAAAATTAAGTGACCATGTTGCAAAAGTCATGAGAAATGGACAAATGCAAGTAGTTGCATCAAAAGAATTGGTGCCGGGAGATATAGTAGTATTAGATACAGGTGATTATATACCAGCAGATTTAAGAATAATCGAAGCAGTTAATTTAAAATCACAAGAAAGCTCATTAACAGGAGAATCTGTACCAGTAGAGAAATCAGTAAAAGCAATAAATGATTCACAAACTGGAATAGGTGATAGAATAAATATGCTATTTTCATCAAGCCTTATCACATACGGTAGAGGTAAAGGAATCGTAGTAGAAACAGGTATGAATACAGAAGTAGGCAAAATAGCAGGAATGATCAACCAAACTGAAAAACAAGAAACACCATTACAACAAAAACTAAACAAATTAGGAAAAACACTAGGAATAGTAGCAATATTAATTTGTGTTATAATATTTGCTATAGGTCTAATTCAAGGAAAAGAACCTATTAATATGTTTATGACAGCAGTATCACTTGCTGTTGCAGCAATTCCAGAAGGCTTAGTTGCAGTATCAACAATAGTGTTAGCAATAGGTGTTCAAAAGATGGTAAAAAAACATGCGATAGTAAAACGCTTGCCAGCAGTTGAAACACTTGGAAGCAGTACAGTAATTTGCTCTGACAAAACAGGAACATTAACACAAAATAAAATGACAGTACAAAAAATATTCTTTAACAATAAATTACAAGAACTAGAAGATGTAGAAAAAAGAGTTGAAGGACTAGAAAAAGTAAATAGACTAGAATTGAAAGACAAAGAATTAACAGAACTTGTATATGCTAATATTTTATGTAATGACACAAAAGTAGATTCAGATGGAAATCTAACAGGGGACCCAACAGAAACAGCACTTGTAGACATGGCTTTTAAATTAAATTTTGACCCTAGCATTTTAGAAAGAACACCACGTATACAAGAAATACCATTTGACTCAGAAAGAAAATTAATGACAACAGTAAATAAAATAAATGACCAATATATAGTATACACAAAAGGTGGAATAGATGAGCTATTATCAAGATGCATTAATTATCAAATAGATGGAGAAATAAAAGAAGACCTAGAAAACTATAAGAAAACAATCAATACACACAATGAAGAAATGGCAAAAGAAGCTTTACGTGTCTTAGGATGTGCATATAAAATTATAGAACATGAACCAAGTAAAACTGAAATGGAAAACATGGAAAAAGATCTTACATTTCTAGGAATGGTAGGAATGATAGACCCACCAAGAGAAGAAGCAAAAGTAGCAGTACAAAAATGTAAGACAGCAGGTATCAAGACTGTAATGATAACAGGTGACCATAAAATTACAGCAACAGCAATAGCTAAAAAACTAGGAATTCTAGAAAATGAAGAAGAAGCAATAACAGGAACAGAACTAGAAAATATGACAGATGAATACCTAGAAAAAAACATCCGTAAATATTCTGTATATGCAAGAGTATCACCAGAACATAAAGTAAGAATTGTAAAAGCATGGCAAAAGAACGGCGAAATTGTAGCAATGACAGGAGATGGAGTAAATGATAGTCCAGCATTAAAAACTTCAGATATTGGATGTGCAATGGGAATAGTTGGAACAGATGTAGCAAAAGAAGCGGCAGATGTAATATTAACAGATGACAATTTTGCAACAATTGTATCAGCAGTCGAAGAAGGTAGACGTATTTATGACAATATCTTAAAAGTTATACAATTCCTATTATCAAGCAATGTTGGAGAAATAGTAGTACTATTTTTTGCAACACTATTAACACCATTATTTGCAAAATTGTTTGGAATTGCAGATATAAATCATCTAGAAATCTTACTTCCAATCCATATATTATGGATAAATTTAGTAACAGATTCATTACCAGCATTGGCATTAGCATTTGACCCGGCAAATGAAGACATTATGAATAGAAAACCAAATAAAACAGGAAAAGGCGTATTTACAAAAGGAATGACATGGCGAATTGTATATCAAGGAATGATGATAGGTATACTAACATTAGCATCATTTATGATAGGTTTAGCAAGCACAACAGAACCAATAGGAGATTTAAATTTAGACCAATCAAAAATAGAAGTAGGGCAAACAATGGCATTTTTAACACTAGCTCTTTCAGAATTAGTGCATGTATTTAATGTACGAAATAACAAAAAATCAATTTTCACAACAAAAACATTTAACAACTTAAAACTTATAGGAGCAGTCATTGTTTCTGCATGTTTGATGTTTGTCATTGTTTTAATACCAGCACTAAGAGAAATATTTAGCATACCAACACTTCCAACACAAAATATATTAGAATTAGTAGGGCTAATTTTTGCACCAATTATCATTGTAGAAATATTTAAATTATTCAAAATCAATACCACAAAAGATGAATAATCTATTGACAAAATAAACTTTTTAATAGATAATAGATATAAAGTTACAAAGGAGGAAAAAAATAAATGTACGTATTTAATAGGATTACTGTAAATCCACAATTGCCAAAGAGAATAGAAAAATTATCAGTTATTGCAAACAATTTATGGTGGTCATGGAACACTGAATTTTTAAGGTTGTTTAGAAAAATAGATCAAGAT
>CANRBU010000113.1 GCA_947628925.1 uncultured Clostridia bacterium
AGTTATGGAATATTATTAAATTGCAGAAAACTAGCTTTAGAAGAGGCAAAACAATATATAGACACTTTAAAATTAGGAACAGATTTAGGTATTATTCCAGAACTAACAGACAGCAAAATTCAAAAAATGTATCTATATTCTAAGCCAGCAAATTTGCAAAAATATCTAGGAAATCAATATGCTCCAGTAGAATTGGATATAAAACGTGCAGAAGTTATAAAACAAATTATTCAAGATAAAATTTAATTAAGAGAAAGGAAAGTGATATAGTATGACATATAAATTTACAAATAGCTGTAACAAAGCTATTGAAATTGCAAGTGATATTGCAATGGAATTAGGACATAGTTATGTTGGAACAGAGCATTTACTATATGGCTTGATAAAAGAAGAAAATGGTGTTGCAAGCAAAGTATTGCAAAGTCAAGAAATTACAGAGGAAGATATATTCCGCAAAATAGAAAATTTAATAGGACATGAAGAACCAGTAGATCAAATTATAGATTTTACCCCAAGAAGTAAAAGAGTTATTGAAACAGCATTTATTGAAGCAAGAAAATTAGGCTATAATTTTATAGGAACAGAACATATTTTGATAGGGATTTTAAAAGAAGGAGACTGTGTAGCAGCACGAATACTATTAGACTTAAATGTAAATGTTCCAAAAATATATAATGAAATTGTAAAAGTTATCAATGAAGGTGAAAACTATACAGGAGGAGAAAAACAAGCAGAAACAAAAAAACATAATAGTTTTAACAAAACACCATCATTAAATCAATTTGGTGAAGACCTAACAGCAAAAGCTGAAGAAGGAAAATTAGATCCAATTATAGGGCGCAAAACTGAAATTGAAAGAGTTATACAAATTCTATCAAGAAGAAGTAAAAACAACCCATGTTTAATTGGAGAGCCGGGTGTAGGAAAAACAGCAATAGTAGAAGGATTAGCCCAAAAAATTATTGCAAATGATGTACCAGAAATCTTAAAAGATAAAAGAGTAGTAACACTGGATATTTCAGGAATGGTAGCAGGTGCAAAATATAGAGGTGACTTTGAAGAAAGAATAAAAAAAGCATTAAATGAAGTAAAAAAGGCAGGAGATATTATTTTATTTATTGATGAAATTCATACAATAGTGGGCGCTGGCGCTGCTGAAGGAGCAATAGATGCTGCAAACATTTTAAAACCTTTGTTAGCAAGAGGAGAAATTCAATTAGTAGGAGCAACAACTATTAATGAATACAGAAAGTATATTGAAAAAGATTCTGCCTTGGAAAGAAGGTTCAGTCCTGTAACTGTTGAAGAACCATCAGAAGAAGATACCATAAAGATTTTAAAAGGAATTAGAGACAAATATGAAGCACATCATAATGTAAAAATTACAGATCAAGCAATAGAATCAGCAGTAAAATTATCAGTTAGATATATAAATGATAGATTTTTACCAGATAAGGCTATAGATTTAATTGATGAAGCTGCTTCAAAAGCTAGATTAACAATTTATACAGAACCAGAAAATTTGAAAAAAATGCAAGATGAAATAGAGGAAATAAAAAAAGATAAAGAAGAAGCAGTGTTGAATCAGAAATTTGAAAAAGCAGCAAAATTAAGAGACCATGAAAAAGAATTAAGAGAAAAATATGAAAAAGAAGAAACAAAGTGGAAAAACAAGAATACAAAATCAGTTGTTAACCTAACAGAAGAAAATATTGCAGAAGTTATAAGTCACTCAACAGGTATACCTGTTCAAAAAATTACTCAAAATGAAAATGAAAAATTAAAGAATTTAGAAAAAGAATTGCATAAAAGGGTAATCGGACAAAACGAAGCAGTAGAAGCAGTTAGTAAGGCAATTAGAAGGGGCAGAGTAGGATTAAAAGATCCAAAAAGACCAATAGGTTCTTTCTTATTTCTAGGACCAACTGGTGTTGGAAAAACAGAATTGTCAAAAGCTCTAGCTCAAAGCTTATTTGGTGACGAAAATTCCATGATTCGTATAGATATGTCTGAATATATGGAAGCACATTCTGTATCAAAATTGATTGGTTCACCTCCAGGATATGTAGGTTTTGAAGAAGGTGGTCAACTAACTGAAAAAATCAGAAGAAAACCTTATGCAGTAATTTTGTTTGACGAAATAGAAAAAGCACATCCAGATGTAATGAATATGCTGTTACAAATTTTAGAGGATGGACGTCTAACAGATAGTCAAGGTAGAACAGTTAATTTTAAAGACACTGTTATCATTATGACATCAAACTTAGGTGCAAGAGTCATTACAGATAAAAAAGCATTAGGATTTACAAATCAAGAAGTACAAAATGATTTGAATAAACAATATGAAGAAACCAAAAAAGAAGTTATGGAAGTTGTAAAAAAAGAGCTAAGACCAGAATTTATAAACCGTATTGATGAAATAATAGTATTCCATAAACTAAATGATAATGAAATTTCACAAATTATTGATTTGATGCTACAAGAAGTTGTAAAAAGACTAAAAGAGCAAAAATATAATATTTCAATAGATGATACAGTAAAAGAATTCATTGCTAAAAAAGGTGTTGATAAAAACTTTGGGGCAAGACCTCTTCGTAGAACAATTCAAAATTTAGTAGAAGATAGTTTGGCAAATGAAATCTTAGATGGAAAATTAAAGCCAAATAAAAAGATGAATTTAACAGTAGAAAATGAAAAGGTAATTATAAAAAGCTAAAAAAGAAATGAACTATACTTTAAATAGTATAGTTTATTTTTTTATAAAAAATTTAAAAAAACTATTGACAAGTGAATACACACTCAACTATAATATAGTTGAACAACAATTCAACTAAGAAAGGAGATAAAATCATGTCAAAAAATGAATTTATTTGTGATTGTAATATAATACATCAAGATATAGTAAATAGTGTTTTAGATCAAATGCCAGATAAAGAACTTTTTTTAAAATTGGCAGAATTTTTCAAAATATTAGGAGATAATACAAGGACAAAAATATTATTTGCATTAGATAAAAGTGAAATGTGTGTGTGTGATATAGCAAATGTTTTAGGTATGAGTAAATCATCTATTTCACACCAACTAAGTACATTAAGAAAAAGTGGTATTGTAAAATGCAGGAAAAGCGGAAAAGAAGCTTATTATATGTTAGATGATGACCATGTAAAAGAATTATTTGAAGT
>CANRBU010000114.1 GCA_947628925.1 uncultured Clostridia bacterium
ATTATGACTATTTTTATATCAAAAAGATTTTTAATTTTTTTCAAATATCTATTGACTTTTTATAGTTGGTCTTTCTATAAATTAGATTAATTTATTTTTTTGACCTCTTTTAAAGCGATTTCAATTGCTTTCATATTCCCATCGATAACTTCAGGTTTTTTAGCAAATTTATGTTTAAAAGAACCTTCCATATCTTTTAGGAATGTATCATCATCCATAATTTGGCTAACTTTTACAATTGCAGCAAGCATAGGTGTATTTGGAAAATATTTTCCTAAAGTTTCCATAGAAACTTTTCTTGCATCAATTGTATAGATACTTCCTGAATAACCATTTAAAACCTTTTTTAAATATTCTGGTGATTTTGTTGTATTTATTACAATAGCACCATTTTCTTTTAAACCATTTGTTACAGGTACAGATTCTAAAAGAGTATCATCAACAACAACTACATAATCAGGTTCATAAATATTACTATGTATTGTAATAGGTTCATCACTGATTCTGTTGTATGCAGTAATAGGAGCACCCATTCTTTCAGGACCATATTCTGGAAAACCTTGAATATATTTTCCTGTATTAAATGCAGCATCAGCTAATAATAAAGATGCTGTTTTGGCACCTTGACCACCTCTACCGTGCCATCTAATTTCAATTAAATTGCTCATTATGTATTGCCTCCTTCTTTTTTTTCTTTATCATCATCCTCGTCGCTATCCTCTTTTTTGGCTTTTGGAATGACGATATTTTTAGGTTTGTTATCACATTTTGGTTTTGCTGTGTTTAAATGTTCGTAAACAGGAGAGATGTCTAAATTTTCACCATCACCTGAAACAATTTCTAGCTTTTTCTTATCTTCTTCCATGAGGATACCTCCTTTTCGTAATACTATCACAAAAGAAAAAAAATGGCAATAAAAATTTTTAAAAAACATTGTAAAAATTGAAAATATATAGTAAAATGGTTAAAAGAGTAAAAGGAAGGTAAAATCCATGGAAAGGCAAAAGGCAATATTAGAAGCAATTTTATTTGCAGTAGGAAAAGAAGTAAGTATAGAACAACTAATGATGGCAGTAGAATTACCCAAAGAAGAAGTTGAAATTTTATTGCACCAAATTCAAGATGAGAAAAGTAAAAATCTTCAAAGTGGTGTAGAACTAATTAAAATTGAGGACAAGTATCAATTAACTACTAAACCAGAATATTATGAATATATCTATCCAATTGTTGATCAAAGGGCAAAACCAAATTTGTCAAATGCAGCACTTGAAACTTTGGCAATTATTGCATATAATCCACGAATTACAAGAGCAGAGATTGAATCTATTAGAGGAGTAGGAGCAGATGCTTGTATATATAAATTGATGGAATATAATTTAATAGAAGAAGCTGGTAAATCCGATTTACCAGGTAAACCTATGACTTACAAAACTAATAATGAATTTTTGAGAATGTTCGGATATGCATCTTTGGATGATTTACCGAAACTTCCGAAATATAAATTAGATTCAAATAGACAGATTGTTATTGATGAATTAGTTGAAGAAAACGAAGCAGTTGAAAAATAATTACAATTTCAACCAGATTTGTGCATTAGAAAGGAATGAGATTAAAAATGAAATTATCACAAACAGGAATGGGAACAACAAAATTAAATAATATAGATGAAATGTACCCTGCACAAAGTATATTGTTACAAACAGGACAGTTAGTTCAATATGGAGCAGGACTATTTGGTTATGGTACAATACCACTATTAGTTAGAAGAAACATTGAACAAATTATAGTAAATACATTAAATAAATATGGATGTACAGAGGTTTTATTGCCAACACTACAACCAGATACTATTTGGAAAAATTCAGGAAGATATGATCACTATGTTAATGATGGAACAATGCTGATTACTGAATCAAATAAGGGAACTTTTTGTTTAGCTCCAACAGGTGAAGAAGCAATGTTAGAATTTGCAAGAGAAAAGTTAAAATCTTACAAAAATTTACCTGTTACTTTTTATCAAATTGGGGAAAAATATAGAAATGAGATTAGAACAAGAGGATATTTGTTAAGAGGTAAAGCTTTTCCTATGCTAGATGCATATAGTTTTGATGTTGACGAAGAATCGATGGCAAATTCATATAAAAATCTAAGAAGTGCATTTATAGAAATATTCGAAAAAATAGGATTAGATGTCATACCAATTGTAGCAGATAATGGTGCAATGGGTGGAAAAAAATCAGAAGAATTTATGCTAATATCTGACCAAGGAGAAGATAAAATTCTTTATGATGAAAAAACCAAAATAGGATTAAACACAGAAATTTTAGAAAGAGAAGATTATAAAGATTATTTAAAAAATGAATATGGAATTGAAGATATTTCTAACTTTAAAGAAATAAGAACAATGGAACTAGCACATATTTTTCAGTTAGGTACACGTTATTCAGAAATGATGAATGGTAAGTATATAGACTCACAAGGAAAAGAAGCTCTATATTATATGGGATGTTATGGAATCGGTGTTAGTAGAACAGTTGCAGCTCTATATGAAAGTTGTCTTATAAAAGATCCTAAATGGGGTGCCTGTGGATTTGTTTTACCTGAGTCAGTTGCACCATTTAAAGTTCAAATTGTTCCAAAAATGGATAATCAAGAAAAAGTTAATTTAGCAAATAAAGTATATGAAGAATTACAAAATCAAAACATAAAGGCAATTATAGATGATAGAGAAACAGTCACAATAGGCGCTAAAATGAAGGATTGTAAAGTTTTGGGAACACCATATCTAATTGTTATAGGTGACAAACAAGAAGGTGAATCTCTAGAACTTGAAAACATGAAAACAGGAGAAAAACAAATTCTAACTTTGCAAGAACTGATTTCTAAATTAGGTAAATAGAAAGGGATGGATAAGATATGGATATGAAATATTATGATAAATCATTATACAAAACAGAGCAGAAAGCAACAATTATATTAACAATATTAATTACCTTTGTAATTGGTTTTTTAATTGGATATTGGTGTAGAGGTTTTGAAATGGAATCCATTCCACAAGAAGAAATAAATCAAATTCAAAATACTACAACTGGAGAGTATCGGAAAGTTTGTGTAAACTTTAAACTTCTTATGATAAAATTTTAAAAAATTTAATAATTGAATTGACAA
>CANRBU010000115.1 GCA_947628925.1 uncultured Clostridia bacterium
TTAAAATAAAATATAAAAGAAAGAATATGTTTATAAAATCTATATTAAATAAACCTTATAAACATATTATACGAGGAATTATACAAATGAAAATAAAATTAGCTTGTACAATTTTGCTAACTAGTTTTGCTATTTTTTTAGGTTATGTCTTTTTTACAAGATTTTATCCTGATTTTAGTCAAAAAATTAGCTTTGAAAATAGTGTGCTTTCTTTTGCAGAAAAAAATAGTGAACCTGTATTTTCAATTAAAGAAATCACTATGTTTAATGGTAGTAATGTAAAAAACAAATCTATTAGTAAAACAAATTTTACTATTGAAAATTTGTATGCTTATACAGATATTGCAATATTTATAAATCAAGAAAATAAAGAAAGTACTTTGGAAAATACTTTAAAAAATGTTTCTCTTGAAAATATTGAAATTACTTCTATGCCAAATAATGGACAACCTCATATATATTATAAAAATGTTAATGATTTTGCTAAACCTTATATTCCTGAATCAGATGCTATTGGCAATAATTTTGTTTTTCAAACAACAGGTGATGAAATTACTGATTTTTCTGAACCAATTTTATATAACAATTGTGCAAGTCCTATTGTTTTAAGTTACGTAAATGAAAATATAAAAAATGATTATACTTTACTTGATATTTCAAACCCTATTACATATGATGGCTCTTTGTTAAAGCGTTGTGGTGTTGCTCTTAGCCAAATTGCTACTGAAATTACTTTTGATATAAATATTACTAATTATAATGATGAAAAATTTAAAAGTAAAATTTTTATACCTATCACATATCAAACTGAATTATCATCTATATATGATGGTTCTGTTACAATTAAACCTGATGTTAATTATGTATTTTATCGATATGAATAATTTTGAAAGGATTGAATTTGATGACTGTAGCTGAAAAACTAGCAAAAAAATATCATAAATGTGAAGAAGTAACTAATTTTAAGGACATGCTTTATCGTTCTAGCGATATTTATGGAAGTAGAACTGCTTTCAAGCTAAAAAATGAAGCTGGTTCCATTTATTATGTATCTTATCGTGATTTTAAAAATGATGTTGTTAATCTTGGTACATATCTTATTGCTCAAGGTTTTTTGGGTAAGCGTATTGCTGTTACTGGAAAAAATTCTTACAGTTGGGCGGTTTCTTACATGGCTGCTTCTATTGTTGGAATTGTTGTTCCTTTAGATAAAGAATTGCATGTTGATGATATTATTAATTTTTTAAATATTTCTGAAAGTTCTTGTATTTTAGGTGATTTGAAAATTCTTTCTCAATTGTTTGAGAAAAAGAGTTCTTTGAAAAATCAAGATATTTTTATTATTTCTTTTGACTCTTTAAAAGATTCTTTGGTCAAAGGTTATGAATTTGATAATTGTAAGGCTAAAGGTAGAGAGTTGTTTATTCAAGGAAATACTAAATTTGAGGATATTACTGTTGATCCGGATGAATTGCGTATTTTGCTTTTTACATCTGGTACTACTGGAAATGCAAAAGGTGTGTGTTTATCACAGAGAAATATTTGCTCTAATATTCTTTCTATTTATGGAATTGTTAAAGTAAAAAGAAGTGATTTGTTTTTCTCTATTTTACCTTTGCACCATACATATGAATGTACTATTGGTTTTTTACTTCCTATTTATAGTGGTGCTAGTATTTGTTATTGTGATGGGTTACGCTATATTGTAAAAAATCTTGGTGAATTCCATCCTTCTGTTATTTTATCAGTTCCTTTGTTATTGGAAAATATGTATAAAAATATTGTTAAAAATATGAATCAAACTTTACCAAAAAAATATGTTAAGGATTCTCGTAAAAATCCTTATTCTACTCTTCCTTTTTTTATTAAGCAAGTTGTTAAGCGTAAGGTTAAAAATACATTAGGTGGAAGATTGCGTGTATTTATTGTTGGAGCTGCAAGTGTCAATCCTGTTATTATTCGTGATTTTGAGAAGATGGGATTACTTACTTTGCAAGGATATGGTTTGACTGAATGTTCTCCTCTAGTTGCTGGTAATACTGACTTTTTCCATAAAGATGATAGTTGTGGGCTTCCTATTCCTAATGTTAAATATAAAATTGATAAACCTAATGAAAATGGTGAAGGCGAAATTTTGGTAAAAGGTCCTAATGTTATGCTTGGATATTATAATATGCCTGAAGAAACAAATAAGGTTTTGCAAGATGGTTGGTTCCATACAGGTGACATAGGAAAAATTGATGAAAATGGGTATTTATATATTACTGGTAGATGTAAAAGTGTAATTGTTACAAAAAATGGTAAAAATATTTATCCTGAAGAAGTTGAAGCTTATTTAAATGATAGCCCTCTTATTTCAGAAGCTCTTGTTTTAGGTATTCAAAATGAAAATGATGATGAAACATATGTAAATGCTCAAATTTTTCCAAATATTGATGCAATTACGGAATACTTAAAAGGTTCTGTTCCTACAAAAGATGAAATTAAAAAAATTGTTAGTGATATTGTTGCTAGTGTTAATAAAAAAATGCCTAATTACAAGCATATAAAGGGGTTTATTATTCGTGATAAAGAATTTGAAAAAACTACAACACAAAAAATTAAGCGTTATGGAAATAATGTAAAAATAAATAAAAATGGCTAATCTTATAAATTAAAGGGTTGAATATGTTTCAACCCTTTTTTGTGTATTATGGTAAAATTAGCAGCAGCCTCCTCTACCACCACCGCAACAGCAGCATATTAATAATATAAGGATAATTATCCAGCAGCAGTCGTCACCAAATCCGAATCCGCCACAACCTCTATTCTCTGGCATAGTCTAGACCTCCTTTCGAAAAAACATTATTGTTTTTCTTTTGTTGTTTCATTTGTATACTATATAATATGGGAGCGTTGTTTGTTTGGTCACAACATTTTATATTTTTTTTTAAAAAACTATTGACATTCAATTAAAAATTTAGTATACTAGTTTCTGTCGGAAGACATGGTCGCTTAGCTCAGCTGGTAGAGCATCTGCCTTACAAGCAGAGGGTCATAGGTTCGAGTCCTATAGCGACCACCATTGTTTTACGGCCCGGTAGTTCAGTTGGTTAGAACGCTAGCCTGTCACGCTAGAGGTCGACGGTTCGAGCCCGTTCCGGG
>CANRBU010000116.1 GCA_947628925.1 uncultured Clostridia bacterium
TATGGAAAAGAAATCTTTTATGAAGATACTTTCAATGATTTAGCACCAGAAGTATTAGAAGAAGCTTTAAAAGAAAACGATATCAAAGCAGTTAGTAGACCAGACATTGATATAAAACAAATTGGAAAAGGACAAGATTTAATTTTTACAGCTGTATTCCAAACAAAACCTGAAGCAAAACTAGGAAAATATAAAGGTATAGAAATTAAAAAAATAGAGTATAATGTAAAAGATGAAGACATTGAACATGAATTAAAACATATGCAAGAGCATAATTCAAGACTTATATCTATTGAAGATAGACCTGTTGAAGATGGTGATATTGCAACAATTGATTTTGAAGGCTTTGTAGATGGAGTTCCATTTGAAGGTGGAAAAGCAGAAGGACATGAATTGACAATAGGAAGTAAGACATTTATTCCAGGATTTGAAGATCAAATTATTGGTATGAAGATTGATGAAGAAAAAAATATTCAAGTAAAATTTCCAGATGAATATTTTTCAAAAGATTTAGCTGGAAAAGATGCAACTTTTAAAGTAAAAGTTCATGAAATCAAGAAAAAAGAATTACCAAAATTAGATGACGAATTTGCAAAAGATGCAAGTGAATTTGATACATTAGAAGAATTAAAAAAGAGTATCAAAGAAAAATTAGAAGAAGAAAATGAACAAAAACAAAAATATGAAACAGAAGATGCAGTTATAAAAGAAGTTTGCAAAAATGTAGAAGTAGAAATTCCATCAGGAATGATTGAAACAGAAGTAGACAATATGGTAAAAGACATTGAGCAAAGGTTATCATATCAAGGACTAAAATTAGAACAATATCTTCAAATGCTAGGAAAAACAGAGGAAGAATTTAGAAAAGAATATGAACCTCAAGCATCAGAGGCAGTAAAAACAAGACTAATGGTAGAAGCAGTTATCAAAGCAGAAAAAATAGAAGTAACTATAGATGAAATTGATGAAAAAATAAAAGAAATGGCTAAAAATTATGGCAAAGAAAATGATGAAGAATTTCTAAAAAATGAAAATGTTAGAAATTACATAGAAGAGGGCATTAAATCAGAAAAAGCTATTGAATTTTTAGTAAAAAATGCAAAAATAAAATAAACTAAAAAGGCTAGAGAAAGGGGGGAAATATATACTTTTATTCTCTAACCTTTTTGTGTAATAAATTATAAGGAGGAAAAAATATGTTAGAAAAAAACAGTTTAGTACCATATGTTATTGAACAAACAAGTAAAGGAGAAAGGTCATACGATATTTTCTCAAGATTATTAAAAGACAGAATTATATTTTTAGGAGAAGATGTTAATCCAACAACATCTAGTTTAATAATTGCACAATTATTATTTTTAGAGTCTGAAGATCCAGATAAAGATATTAATTTATATATAAATTCACCAGGAGGCTCAATTACAGATGGAATGGGAATTATTGATACAATGAATTACATCAAATGCCCAGTTTCAACTATTTGTATTGGAATGGCAGCAAGTATGGGAGCAGCTTTATTATCAGCTGGAGAAAAAGGTAAAAGATTTGCAACTCCAAATGCAGAAATATTAATTCATCAACCATTAATTGGTGGTGGAGGAATTTCTGGTCAAGCAACAGAAGTTAAAATTCATGCGGATCATTTAGTTAGAACAAGAGAAAAATTAAATAGATTTTTAAGTGAAAGAACAGGTCAACCTATTGATGTTATCGAAAGAGATACAGAAAGGGATCATTATATGACAGCTAAAGAAGCTTTAGATTATGGACTAATTGACGGAATTATGGACCATAGAATATAATGTTGAAAAGGAGTTAAAAAGATGCCTAAAAGTGATATACCAAAGCATGTTAGATGTTCTTTTTGTGGAAAAGCACAAGACAATGTAAAAAAATTAGTTGCAGGACCAGGAGTCTATATTTGTGATGAGTGTGTAGATTTATGCACTAGTATTATTGAAGCAGAAATGTACCAAGATGATGAAATTGGTTATACATTAACAGAAGAAATTCCAAGTCCAAGTGCAATAAAAAAATCATTAGATGATTATGTAATAGGACAGGAAGAAGCTAAAAAAAGCTTATCAGTTGCAGTATATAATCATTATAAAAGAATTGCTTATGAAGAGGAAACACATCAAAAAGATGAAAGTGTAGAAATTCAAAAAAGTAATATTTTGTTGTTAGGTCCAACAGGTTGTGGAAAAACTTTATTAGCAAGAACATTAGCTAAGATATTAAATGTGCCATTTGCTATTACAGATGCAACAACATTAACAGAGGCAGGATATGTTGGGGAAGATGTTGAAAACATTTTGTTAAAGCTTATTCAGGCTGCAGATGGAGATGTACAAAAAGCAGAAAAAGGTATAGTGTACATTGATGAAATTGATAAAATCACAAGAAAATCAGAAAATCCATCTATTACTCGTGATGTTAGTGGTGAAGGTGTACAACAAGCATTACTTAAAATTATTGAAGGAACAGTTGCTTCAGTACCTCCACAAGGAGGAAGAAAGCATCCAAACCAAGAATTGATACAAATAAACACAGAAAATATTTTATTCATTTGTGGAGGAGCTTTTGAAGGATTAGAAAATATTATAAAAGATAGAACAGGTGAAAAACTAATTGGATTTGGAACAAAAATAGAAAGCAAAAAAGAAATTAATCAATATGAAGTATTTAAAGAATTATTACCACAAGATTTATTAAAATTTGGATTGATTCCAGAATTTATTGGAAGGTTACCAATTATTGCTACATTAAAAGATTTAGATAGAGAAGCTTTAATAAAAATAGCAACAGAACCTAAAAATGCATTAGTAAAGCAATATAAAAAATTATTGGAAATTGATGGGGTAGAATTAGAGTTTTCAAGAGATGCTTTAGAAGCTATTGTTGATAAGGCAATTGAAAGAAAAACAGGTGCAAGAGGGTTACGCTCTATTATAGAAGAAATTATGAGAGATATTATGTTTGACATTCCATCAAACCCAAAAATAGAAAAGTGTATCATAACGAAAGAAAC
>CANRBU010000117.1 GCA_947628925.1 uncultured Clostridia bacterium
GTTTTCAGAATTTACTTTTCTTAAACGTACGTCTGTTATTTGCATTTTGCGTGCACCGCCTTCCTTAAGTATAAATTAATACATATTAATATATGTACATTTATAATATTCTATGGAAATTTTGTTTTTCCTTCTTTTTTTTACATTTTTTTCATTTTTATGAAAACAATTTAAAAAAACTTGAATTTTATAGTATAAAAGTATATAATGTTTTTGTTAAAAGGAGTGTTTAAATTGCCACAAATTGAAGAATTAAAAAAATATAAAAATATACATATGATAGGAATTGGTGGAGTTAGTATGAGTGGTATTGCTGCCATTTTGCATAATTGGGGCTTTCATATTACTGGCTCTGATTGGTCACAGTCTGATACTACAGACAAATTGAATTATATGGGTATTCCTGTTGTTATTGGCCATAATATTGAAAATGTAAAAAGTGCAAATGTTGTTGTTTACTCTGCTGCTATTAAACAAGATGATCCTGAAATGCAAACTGCTCAAGCTTATGGTATTCCTACTATTGAAAGAGCTGATTTTTTGGGTATTTTAACTCGTTGTTTTAAAGATACTATTTGTATTTCTGGTACTCATGGTAAAACAACTACTACATCAATGGTTTCTCTTTGTTTTTTAGAAGCTTTACTTGACCCTAGTATTCAAGTTGGGGCTTATTTGAAAGCTTTAGATGGCAATTACCGTGTTGGTAGTAGTGAACATTTTATTATTGAGGCTTGTGAATATGTTGAAAGTTTCTTAAAGTTTAGCCCTAAAGCAGAAATAGTTTTAAATATTGATAATGATCATTTAGATTATTTTAAAACTTTTGAAAATATTAAAAATGCTTTTGTTAAATATGTTAAACTTTTGCCTAAAAATGGTGTGTTAGTTGTTAATGGTGATGACAAAAATTGCTTAGATTTACTTCAATATGCTAAATGCCCTTCTATTACTTATAGTGTAACTGATTCAAAAATGAATTTTTATGCAGACAATATTATTTTTGATAATAATGGGTTTGCTTGTTTTGATGTGTACAAAGATGGTGAATTTTATTCTAGCTTTTCTTTGTCTATTCCTGGTAAGCACAATGTTTTTAATGCTTTGGCTTGTATTGCTTTGTGTGATTATTATTCTATTGATAAAAAATATATTAGTTCTGCTCTTGCAAAATTTACTGGTGCTCATAGACGTTTTGAATATAAAGGTAAAATAAATGGTGCAACTATATATGATGATTATGGTCATCACCCTACTGAAATTACTGCAACTGCAAATTCTTTGAAAAACAAAAAATATAATGAATCTTGGGTTGTTTTTCAACCACATACTTATAGCAGGACAAAAAATCTTTTAAATGATTTTGCTACTGCTCTTATGAATTTTGACCATATTGTTTTGCTAGATATTTATGCTGCAAGAGAAGTTAATACTTATAATATAAGTTCAAAAGATTTGGCTGATAAAATCGTTTCTTTTGGTAAAGATGCTATTTATCTCCCTAATTTTGATATATGTGTTTCTTATTTGAAAAATCATGTTAAAGAAAATGATGTTATTTTGACTTTAGGTGCAGGGACTGTTACCGAAATCGGTTCTTTACTATTAAAATAATGGCTTTATTGTGCTTTATATAATTGTTCAACCATAATATCCCCAAACACCGCATATCCTTCTAGTGGTTCATTTACTAATACATGTGTTATTGCTCCTATGAATTTTCCATTTTGTATAATTGGTGAACCACTCATTCCTTGGATAATTCCACCTGTTTTTTCTATTAGATTTTCATCTGTTACTTTTATTTTCATACTCTTATTGTCATAGTTATTTTGTGGGAAGATTTGTTCAATTTCGATTTCAAATTTTTCTATTTTTCCGTTTTCTAAACTGCATAAAATTTCTGCTTTTCCTAACTGTATTTCGTTTCTTGTTGCTACTTCCATTTCATTTGATGCAGATAAATTTAAAGTTGATATGTTTTCTACTTTTCCGTAAATTCCAAATGGCGTGTTTTTTGATATGTTACCTATTTTTTTTTGTTTATCTAGTGTT
This sequence comes from uncultured Clostridia bacterium, assembly GCA_947628925.1. Taxonomy (GTDB): domain Bacteria; phylum Bacillota; class Clostridia; order TANB77; family CAG-508; genus CAG-269. Next base: position 2,056 of record CANRBU010000117.1, read on the forward strand.
CCTTGAATTTTGCCTGGGTTTCCCTTTTCCCCTTTATTTATTCTTAATATGTTTGTTGTTACAAATTCTCCTGATGAAATTTGTATTAGTTCTTCTGTGTCTATATCAACCAGTCCATGTCCTAGTGCTGCAAAGCCTCCTGTTGTTGGCTCATAAAATGTTACTGTTCCTACACCTGCTGCACTGTCTCGTACCCATAGTCCTAATTTGTATTCTGAGTTACCTGTTTTTATTGGTGTTATACTGCATTGCATGGTTTCTTCTTTATGCATATATTGTAATTTTAGTGTGTTTCCGTTGCTTTTATTTACTTCTGTTGTTAGTTCCTCTGTTGTTGTTATTGGTGTGTCATTTACTGCTATGATTGTGTCCCCTTCTTGAATATTTGTTTCTGCATATGGTCTATACATTTTTCTGTCTTGTCCTTCTATTTCTGACATTCCCACAACTAATACTCCACTTGTGTATAATTTTAGACCTGCTACACTGCCAACTGGAATTACTTTTGTTTTTGGTAATATGTCTACACTTACTTCTTTTAATTTTATTGTATCTAATAGGCTTAGCTCTAGTTTTGCATTTCCTACATTTGTTGTTATTGAATTGTCTTGGTTTGATGCTACTGCTATTGTTTGTTCATTTGCTTTTCCACTCATATTCATTCCATATAACATGTTGAAATTAATGCTTTCTCCTTGAAATACTGTTATATGTTCTGGAATTGAGTCTATTGCTAATATATATATTAATAAAATTAACAAAATAAAAATAGGTATTCCCATTTTTACTAATCTTTTCATACTATCACCATTTTTAGTATTCCTGATTTAAAAAATTTAATACCTATTTTTTTATATTATATTAGAATGCGTTTTCAACTCTATATATTCCATATCTTTCACGCGCTAATGCTGTATAATA
>CANRBU010000118.1 GCA_947628925.1 uncultured Clostridia bacterium
GCTGTTGCTGGAGCTACATTTTCAAGAGAATAAGATGCTCCAACTTGCTTCCATTTGTATTTTCCCATATTGTGATATGGCAATAATTCAACTTTTTTCACAGTTTTAAGAGAATCTATAAAATCTTTCAATTTAAGCAAATCTTCTTCAGCATCTGTAAAACCTGGAATTATGACTTGCCTAATCCACATAGGAATATTATTATCACTTAAATATCTTGCAAATTTTAATTCTAAAGTATTGCCAACACCTACTAACTCTTTACATTTTTCATTATTAATATGCTTTATATCTAATAAAACTAAATCTGTCAAAGAAAGTAATTCCTTTATTTCTTGATTGATGGCTACCATACCAGAAGTATCGATACATGTATGAATTCCACTGGCCTTTAGCCTTTGAAATAGTGAAATTAAAAAATGTACTTGTAAAAGTGGTTCACCACCAGTAACAGTAACACCACCATTAGGCAAAATATAGTTTTTATATCTCATAATTTTATCATAAATTTCATCCAAAGATTTATAAGAGCCACCATTAATGTTCCAAGTATCCCTGTTATGACAATATTTGCACTGCAAATTGCATCCTTGCAAAAACAAAACAAAGCGAATACCTGGGCCATCAACAGTACCAAGTGTTTCTATTGAATGAACTTTAGCATAATACCTTAAATCATCTTTATTCATTAACTCTAAAACCTTTCATGGATAGTACGGTTAATAACATCTAACTGTTGTTCTCTAGTCAATTTTGTAAAATGAACGGCATATCCAGAAACTCTAATAGTAAGTTGAGGATATTTTTCAGGATGGTCCATTGCATCTTGTAATAATTGTCTGTCAAAAACATTAACATTTATATGATGTCCAGTTTGTTTGAAATAACCGTCTAACATATTAACTAAATTTTCTATTCTCTCATTTTCTGTTTTACCAAGAGTATTTGGAGTAATAGAAAAAGTATAAGATATTCCGTCTTCAGCATTTTGAAAAGGCAATTTTGCAATTGTATTCATTACTGCAAGTGCACCATTGGTATCTCTGCCGTGTAATGGGTTAGCACCAGGTCCAAATGGTTCACCAGAACTTCTACCATCAGGAGTATTACCAGTTGCTTTTCCATAAACAACATTAGAGGTAATTGTCAAAATAGATAAAGTGTGTTTTGAATTTCTGTAAGTTTGATGTTTTTGTAATTTGGTTAAAAAGTTCTTTACAATGTCAACTGCAATTTGGTCAACTCTATCATCATCATTTCCATACTTTGGAAAGTCTCCTTCAACTTCATAATCAACAGCTAAACCATTTTCATTACGAATTACTTTTACTTTTGCATATTTTATTGCAGACAATGAGTCAGCAACAACAGACAAGCCAGCAATTCCGCAAGCCATTGTGCGTATAATATCTTTATCGTGTAAAGCCATTTCAATTGCTTCATAAGAATATTTATCATGCATATAATGAATAGCATTTAATGCTTTAATATAGATTTTTGCAACATATTCCATCATTTGATTAAATTTTTCCATAACTTCATCATAGTTTAAATATTCAGACAAAATAGGCTCATATTTTGGAGTAATTTGTTTTCCTGATAATTCGTCTTTTCCACCATTAATTGCATAAAGAAGTGTTTTTGCAAGATTTGCTCTTGCTCCAAAAAATTGCATTTGTTTTCCTATTTTCATAGGTGAAACACAGCAAGCTATACCATAATCATCACCTAATGTTATTCTCATCAAATCATCATTTTCATATTGTAAAGAAGATGTTTGGATAGATAATTTTGCTACATATTTTTTGAAATTCTCGGGAAGTCTTTCAGACCACAAAATTGTTAAATTTGGTTCAGGAGCAGGTCCTAAATTTTCTAATGAATGTAGTAAACGGTATGAATTTTTGGTAACTAAAGTTCTACCATCAATTCCCATGCCACCAATACTTTCTGTTACCCAAACAGGGTCACCACTAAATAATTCATTATATTCAGGAGTTCTTAAAAAGCGGACCATACGTAATTTCATAATAAAATGATCCATAATTTCCTGTGCTGAATCTTCTGTTAATACACCATTTTGTAAATCTCTTTCAAAATAAATATCCAAAAAAGTAGCATTTCTACCAAGGCTCATTGCTGCACCATTTTGGTCTTTTATAGCTCCTAGATATCCAAAATATAACCATTGAACAGCTTCTTGTGCATTTGCAGCAGGTCTTGAAATATCAAAACCATATTTTTTAGCCATTACTTTTAAAGAATTTAAGGCTTTTATTTGTTCACGAATTTCTTCTCTTTCACGAATGACCTCTTCTGTAAAAGTATCTACATCTAAAATTTCTAAATCTCTATTTTTTTCTTCAATAAGACAATCAACACCATAAAGTGCGACTCTCCTATAATCTCCAATAATTCTTCCACGTCCATAACCATCAGGCAATCCAGTAATTAAATGACTTGAACGAGCAGCTCTAATGTCAGGTGTATATACATCAAACACACCATCATTATGAGTTTTTCTATAATTATGGAAAATGTTTTCTACTTCATCATCTACTTTTTTACCATATGCTTCACAAGATTTTTCAACAATTCTAATACCTCCAAAAGGCATAATTGCTCTTTTTAATGGTGCGTCTGTTTGTAAACCAACAATTGTTTCTAAATCTTTATCAATATATCCTGCATCATGTGCAGATACAGTTGATACAGTTTTTGTATCAACATCTAGTACACCACCTGGTGCATCATGTTCTTTCTTATATAATTCTAAGACTTCACTCCATAATTTTTCTGTTTTTGCAGTAGGTCCCTTTAAAAAATCACTGCTCCCTTCATAAGGAGTATAATTGTGCTGAATAAAGTCCCTAACATTAATTTCTGTTTGCCAATCTCCAGATTTAAAGCCTTTCCATTCTTCAAAATTCATTATTAATCACA
>CANRBU010000119.1 GCA_947628925.1 uncultured Clostridia bacterium
TGAAGAATGGACAAGTACAGCCCAAAGCCCAGGAACATATTATGCATGGGCAAAAGACGTATTAGGAAATGTAACAAAAACAAGTAAATCAGCAACAATAATAAAAATTCCAGGAGATCCAGACTCAAATGGATACTTCCAAGAAAATAGCACAGTAGACGGTGGCCAAGCAAGTTCAAGTAATCCAACAATACCAGCAGGATTTAAACCATATGAACAATTAGATGGAGAAATAGGAGACACAGGAACAGCAAAATGGAAAGACAATAATGGCAAACCATCAGCAAACTCTCTACGTCAAGGATTAGTAATTGAAAGCAAAGATTTAGGAGAATTTGTATGGATACCAGTACCAGATATAAATAAAATGATAATGTGCCAAAATAAATGTGCAGATGACCAATGTACGATAACTAAAGACTCAACAGGACAATTATATTGCACGGTTCACAAAAGTTATGACATCTGTGGTAAACTATATGGTGATGGAGATGGAAACACAATTGATGCAAGTAGAATGGATCAAACATACAAAAAAAATTTAGAAAACAGAGAGCCGGATTTAGTAACTCAATATGATAAAGATTTTTATTTAAAAGACATAGGCTTAACAGCAGTACAATTTGAAAACAATATAATAGCAGATTTCAAAAAAATGGCAGTAAGTACATACGACCATGGAGGATTTTGGATAGGAAGATATGAAACAAGTTTAAGTGATGCAAGTGATTTAGAAGAAGGAAAAAATGGAAATATTCAAAGTAAAAGAAATAAGAAGTCTTTGAATGCTTATTCTATACCTAGTGATGGAAAGAGATATGGATGGTATGGAATGTATGCTAAAGAAAAAACAGAAACAGAAAATTATTCAACTCATATGTTTTGGCGGATGTAATTGGGATGCAATGATGTTGTGGATGTATAACGATGGAAAAACGCCATCTATAGATGTAACAGAAGCGAAGCCAAAGGACATATGTAAAGGGACGCCAACGAGGAATGTAAATTCAAGTCAAAATCAAATAACCGGAAAGTTTGAATATGATAAATTAGCAAATGTATATGATATACTGGGATGCACCCTAGACTCGAGTATGGAAGCATTAGGGGAAAAGTATCGTGTGGGACGTGGTGGGTGCTACTACTTTATCAACCAGACTCCTGGTAGCCGAAACGAGTGTAATACTGCTCAGTGGGCGGCGCATTTTGGTTCGCGTGCTATTCTTTGCCCGTAGTTCTGTGCTCTTGTTGTAGAGAATTAATTAGGATTATATTTTTTCTGCTGGTGATGAAGAACAGAATATTAAAAAATAAGTTTGATAACCTCAAAATACCATATTTTTTGTATTGCGAGGATATTTGAAAGTATAAAAAGCTGCAATTAATTGGGCATACCATTACTTTTAAAACTTAAAATCGTTTATTTTTGATTTTCAAGCTTGTGAAGATATATTTTTAAGAGCCTTGCAATAGTTTGATTTTAGTATTGCAAGGCTCTTATTTTATGTTTGTTTACCATATTACTTTTCTAATAACCATTCAATTATATTTTTATGAATAATTCCATCTCTTGAAAAATCAGTTTTATCTAATGAGAGAACATATTTAGGATAATTATCTTCTATTTCTTTGAAAGCTCCAAATTCTCTATCTTGGACTTTTTCACTTTCTAGTAAGTAAGTTACTTGAAAATATAATTTCTCTTGTGTTTTTGTTGCAATAAAATCTATTTCTCCATTTCTTGTTTTGCCTATATACACATCATATCCTCGTTCTAACAATTCATTGTATACAACATTTTCAATTGCAAAGCTTTTGTTTATTTCATAATTATTATTTTTTATTTGAGCTATTCCTAAATCTGTCATATAATATTTATTTAATGTTTTTAAAATTGCTTTTCCATGAATGTCATATCTATATATTTTCTTTATCATTAATGCTTTGCATAATGCATCCAAATACGTATATAATGTTTCTGCTGATATTGATTTTCCTTCACTTTTTAAGAAATTCATAACATTTTCTGCAGAAAATTGACGTCCTGTAGTATCTACAATATATTGCAATAATAAATCAAATAATACTGTGTCCTTTAGTCCCAATCTTTCTACAACATCTCGTAATATAATAGAATCAAATACACTATGTAGATAGTCTTTTATATTATTTTCATCAGTAAATTGCGTTCTGTTAGGAAATCCTCCCCATTTAACAAAATCCCAAAAACTTTCTTCAGATTTTGCAGGCTTTTGTGTAAGTTCTATGAATTCTTTGTAGCTTAATGGATAAATATTAAACAATACATATCTTCCAGATAACACTGTTGACAGTTCATTTGATAGTAGTTTACTATTGGAACCTGTAATAAATATACTGATATTTTCTATAGATGCTCTTAAAGAATTTACTACATCTTCAAATTTTTCTACTTTTTGGATTTCATCTAAAAATACATAATATTTATTGTTATCTACAATTTTTTCTTTTATATAGGCATTTAATTTTTTATAGTCTTGCAATTCTTCAAATTCTATAAGTTCAAAATTTACATATATAATGTGGCTTTCATTTATATTTTTTTCTTTTAATTCATTCATTATTTGCTTTAATATTACAGATTTTCCACATCGTCTTATTCCAACTAATATTTTTATAAGGTCACTATCATAAAAGCCTCTTATTCTTGATAAATACATCTCTCTTTTTAACATTTTCATCACCTATATTAATTATATCTTAATATATAGCAAATGTCAAGCTATTTCGCGTAAAAGAAATAACTTGACATTTTTATATAATTTTTCGATTAAGTGTAATTTATTTGCCACGATTTTGCTTTTAAAAGTCT
>CANRBU010000120.1 GCA_947628925.1 uncultured Clostridia bacterium
CTTGGAAACACTAAGATATAGAAAATTAAAGAATTAAATAAAAATTGAATAAAATACTAAAAGCAGTGATTTAAAAACTGGTAAATATTGGAATATTTTGCTTGAACTTTAAAAAATTTTTTGTAGTAAATTTTAAAAAATATTAAATTAAAAAATTTTATTGATTAAAATTGCATATTGCAAAAGCCTGAAAATCAAAAATAAGCGATTTTGAATTTTAAAAATAAATTTACAAGAAAAAATGATTAAAATCGAAATAAAGTGTCTTTCTGTTTGAATTTAGCATATATAAATAAATTTGAAAGGGAGCAGAGAATATCTACTGACTTTTTTAGCTTTCGATATTCTCCGTTTAGAAATTAACTACGTTTTTTATTTATATATTCTTCCACAAGTTTTATTAATTCTTCAGCTGTATCTATTTGCATTTTTGTTTCTTCATCAGTTGGTTCAAATTCGTCATCATAATCACTATCTTCTCTAGTTTTTTTCGCTTGACCCTATTTTTTTTCCTAACATTCTAGGAAATTTTTCTGTTTTTATATAATACTGATTAAAATATGATATAACATCTTTATGTTTTTTAAAGTCTTTTCTTTCTAAAGCTAAAATTGCTCTCATAGCATGGAATATGGCATAATAAGCTCTATTATTTGCATTTAAATATCTTTTATCAGCATAATTGTATTGTGCATCTGACAAATCTTGTTTAGCTCTTTCTAATCTGTATTTTGCAAATGCCAATGAATCTACTTCATCACCCATATAATACAACTCCTTCCTTTTGAACGTTCATATAAAATGGTATCACATCTATCCTTTTATTATATTTATCTATGTTTTTTAGCAAAGGTGATAAATCAAATTCAAAGTTATTATCATATTCCATATCATAAGCATAATCATATATTTTTTCTTTATATTCTCGAATTTCATCGTCTGTTAAATCTGTTAAAATCATGATATCTATGTCAGAGCTTTTATTAAAGTCGCCGTCTTGCATATGAACCATAAAGAATTATTTTTTTTAATCTATTTCCTAGAATTTTGGTTATACCGCCTATAAATTCATTTATGACTTTTTGTATGTTTTCTGGTACCTTATCCATTAATTTACACCTTCTTTATTAATAATTTTTTATATTATTTTTTTAACATCAATCAATTCTTGAGCATTGTTATATGATTTATTATTTTCAGATTCTTTTCTAGTGATTTTTTCATACGTCTTTTTGTTTATCTCAATTAAATTTACCACTTTTTTTGCATTTTGTCTATAAATTTTGTTCAAATACTTTACATTTTTCTATAAAATTTATATAATTTTTATGACAGAACAACATTTGGCTGGTGTAGCACCAACAAAAGGTGCGTTAGATTAGACAACTAATCTCATCAGCTACTTTTTTATATTATATCATATATTCTTCAATATGATATAAAAGATATAATAAAAAATGCTACATTAAATGTAGCGTTAAATTCAACATTAAATCCGGATGATTATATTTATTCATATACAAAAAGTATTCAATGGAATGTTTTTCAGTTATCATATATAATCTTTTTCTGCAGAAATATATATTCTGCTTATTTCTTCAAAAGTCACGTGTTGTAGAATAGATAGTTGATTTACAAAAGCATCATGTAATGAATTTTAACAACAAAATACCTCCTAATATATAATTTCAATATAGACGAAATCAACGAAAATCTATGAAATTAATATATTGGAGGTAAGTATGATAACAAAATTTAATGCTATTAAAAGGTTATTATCGTATGAATAGGTATAGCAAACGATGTTGAATTTTGAAAAGGTAATGATGGACATAGAAGAGAAATACTATATATACATTAATCTTCAGATTGATATACTAAAACTTCTTCTAATTCTTCATCTTCTAGTAATGATCCTTTTATACTTCCAGTTGTAACAATATCTACATCTTTATTTAAAACTTCTTCTAATGCAAATTTAACTTCTACAAGTTTAAAACCTTCAGCCACATCTTCCGTTCTTACTAAAATATCAATATCACTATCTTTTTTCTGTTTCTTTTTTGCATATGAGCCAAAGACCCATACATACATTAAGTTATATTTTTGTGCAACAGGTTTGATTTTTTCACTAATTTTTTCTAATTCTGACATAGATTTACCTCCTGCCTAAAATATCAAGGCAAAATTTTTTTAATTTATCAATTTCAACATCAGCAACATTCCATAAAATAAGTTTATCAATAGTTTCGTAGTTATGGACTACTATATCTCTCATTCCAGCTATATTTTTCCATGGAATTTGATCATTTTGAGTTCTAAATTCTGGTGATAATCTCTTTACTAATTCTCCAATCTGGGTTACTGGTGTAAGAAGTGCATTTTGATATATACTATCTTTTTCAAATATATCATATTGATTACCAAATCGTTCTCTTGTTTCTTTTATAATATTGCAATGCTTTATAATGGCTAATAATATTTTTTTAGTTCTTTCGTCCATCATGTGAACCTCCTATATTTTTAACATATAAACTTTATATTACTATTTATTTTTTTCATTTTATCATATAATTTTTCTATTTTCCATAGTTTCTAATAAAATTTATGAAAAAAATCTTGAAATTTCCTAATATTTTCCAATTTTAATATGCAAAAATAAATACAATTATATAAATTTTATCTTTATATCTAAATTTATGTATTTCAGCATTCGCAACGTTTTCAACCTTTATCTACTACTTTTAAACTTCCTAATTTGAATAAAACCGTATACGCACGACAATTCGACGCAAGCCGGTAATGGCAAGAGTTCTGTGGCAAGTTACAAT
>CANRBU010000121.1 GCA_947628925.1 uncultured Clostridia bacterium
TTAGGTTACCCTGTAAACCAAGCTGCTGATATTACTACATTTGAAGGAGAAATTGTACCAGTAGGTGAAGACCAATTACCACTTATTGAACAATGCAGAGAAATTGTTAGAAAATTTAATAGCATTTATGGTGAAGTATTAAAAGAACCACAAGCTATTTTGTCAAATGCTAAAAGAATAAAAGGGCTTGATGGCAATGAAAAAATGGGTAAATCTTTAGGAAATGCAATATATTTATCAGATAGTGAGGAAGAAATTACCGGAAAAGTTATGGGAGCTGTAACAGACCCAAATAGAATAAAAAAAGATGATTTGGGAAATCCTGATATTTGTATGGTAGCATATTATCATAATTTATTTACAGAAAAAGAAGAAGTTAAAAAAGTTTGTGAAGAATGTAAAGCAGGAAAAAGAGGATGTGTGCAATGTAAAAAGCAACTAGCACAAAATATTATAGAAGCTTTAAGACCAATGCGTGAAAAAAGAGCATATTATGAAGCACATTTAGATGAAGTTGACCAAATATTGATGGAAGGTACTGAAAGAGCAAGAAAAGTTGCAAAACAAACAATGCAGAAAGTAAAAAAAGCAATGAAATTAGACTATTTTGAAGAAAAATAACATTAGGAGGAAATAATGTTTACGGATTATACTAAAATAATAATTAAATCAGGTGATGGCGGAAATGGTGCAGCAACATTTAGGCGTGAAAAATATGTGGCTGCTGGTGGACCTGATGGTGGAGACGGCGGAAATGGTGGAAATATTTATTTCCAAGTTGATAAAGATAGAAATACTTTAATAGATTTTCGTTACAATAAAAAGTTTAAAGCGGAAAATGGGGAAAATGGAAGCGGAAGTAATTGTAATGGAAAATATGGTGCAGATTTATATATTAAAGTGCCAATAGGAACTGTGATAAAAGATGCCAAAACAAACAAAGTTCTTGCAGATTTATCAACAGAAAATCAAACAGAATTAGTTTTAAAAGGTGGAAAGGGAGGTAGAGGAAACTCTCATTTTGCCACATCTACAAGGCAAGCTCCTAGATTTTCTGAAGATGGTGATAAGGGAGAAGAAAAAGAAGTAATTCTAGAACTAAAATTGCTTGCAGATGTTGGACTATTGGGCTTTCCAAATGTTGGTAAATCTACATTTTTGTCAAAAGTAACAGAGGCAAGACCTAAAATAGCAAATTATCATTTTACTACATTAGAACCTAACTTAGGAGTTGTAAAAACAAAAGATGGTGATGGTTTTGTCATTGCTGATATTCCGGGAATTATTGAAGGCGCAAGTGAAGGTGTTGGACTTGGTCTACAGTTTTTAAGACATGTAGAAAGAACAAGACTTTTACTTCATTTTATAGATGTTTCAGGAGAAGAAGGACGAGATCCTATAAAAGATTATGAAATCATAAATAAAGAGTTAAAAAAATATAGTGAAAAATTATCTACAAGAAAGCAAATTATTGTTGCAACTAAAGTAGATAGTATGCAAGATAGTACAAATTATAAGAAATTAGAAGAATTAGCTAAAAAAGAAAATCTAGAAATATATAAAATATCTTCTATAACAGGTGAGGGGTTGCAAGAGCTTATTGATCATATATCACAAATACTAAAGCAATTACCAAAGGAAGATTTGATAGATGTAGAAGAAAATATAGTATATACTTTGCCAGAAAGAGAACAAGAATGGGAAGCTAGGAGAGAAGGAGATAAATTTTATGTAACAGGCAGAGCAGTTGACCGTTTGATGGGTAGAATTAATATAGAAGATAATGAATCTATGTATTATTTCCATAAATGTTTGAAAAACATGGGAATTGATGATAAATTAAAAGAACTAGGAATTTGTGAAGGAGATACAGTTTTCATTTCGGATTGGGAACTAGAATGGGAAGAATAAAATATTTATAAAAAATGGTTGTAAATTTTATCAAAAATTGATATACTGTTATCATGTAAAGGAGGAAATGATATGGAAGAAGAAAATAAAAATCAAGAAGAAACAAAACAAGAAGAAATAAATCAAGAACAAAATAGAGGACAGGAAGTAGAAGAAAACGAAGGAATACAAATTTCAAATGACGTAATTGCTGTAATTGCAGGCGTTGCCGTATCAGAAGTACAAGGCGTATCATCTATGGCAGGTAGCTTTGCAGGAGGTATAAGCGAAGTTTTAAGTGGTAAAAAAAATCTAGCTAAAGGAATTAAAGTAGAAAACAACAATTCTATAGTAAAAATAGATGTAAATATTATTGTTGAATATGGTACTAGAATACCAGATGTTGCATTTGAAATTCAAAATAGAGTAAAAACTTCAGTAGAAACAATGACTGGTCTAACAGTTGAAGAAGTAAATGTACACATACAAGGTGTTAATACAGAAGTTATAAAACAAGAAGAAAGTGAAGAAGAAGCTAAAGAAGAAAAATAAATGAATATGGGAGGAATAAAAAATGAAATTTATTGAAAAAATCACATTGATTATATACTCTAATATTATGCTTATTTTGGCTATTATAGCATGTCTATTAGTATTTGGATGGCTAGATATACAAGTTGTTAGAAATATTATTACAACATGCATAACAACAGATCCTGCATCAAAAATTGTGTTAGGAGTTAGTGTTATATTTATTTTATTATCAATTAGATGTATATTTTTTGATCCAACTTCAAGAGAAGAAATCAAAGATAGACAAGGTGTATTATTAGAAAATGAAAATGGAAAATTAATGATATCAAAAGAAACAATTGAAAATCTAGTAGAA
>CANRBU010000122.1 GCA_947628925.1 uncultured Clostridia bacterium
TATCAGCAAGTGCTAAAACAGCAAATGTTTCTGCACAAGTAATAAACAACTTTGAAACAACAATTTCAGGGGTGTCTATTTTAGGTACATTCCCAACACAAAAATCAATAGCAGAAAATAACATAGAAACAACAGTAAATAACTTACAAGTTTCAGGAATTGATAGCAATAGAGTAAATATTTATTATTCAGAAAATGCTAATGCTACAATAGACATAGAAAACGTAGAAAACGGTTGGACAAATAATATTACAGATGCATCAAAAGTAAAAAAATATTTAATTACAATAAATGAGTTAGTAGCAAGTGAAGAAATAGACTTTAATTATGAAATGTTCATACCTGAAAACTTACCATACAACAAAACAGCTTCAGAAGAATATGCAGTATATTATAAAACAGATGTTGTAGCAGACCAAACAGTACAAGCACACAAACTAACACTAGAAACAGGAATAGGACCAGAAGTAACAACAGCATTAAGTGCAAAAATAGGTAATAAAACAGCAGAAACAGCTAAAGAAGGGGAAACAATAGAATACAGCATCACAGCAAAAAATACAGGTTCAGTAAAAGTAGATAATGTTGAATTAAAAGGATTAGTACCAGAAGGAACAACATATACAGAAGAAAAACTTCCAACACAGTCAGAAGGTGGACCAGATGGAGAGTACATTCCATCAGGATTCATGGAAGACAAAGGCAAAAAAGAAGTAGTATTTAGCGGAATTACACTAGAGCCAGGGGCTCAAGTAGTAAAAACATATATGGTAAAAGTAGAAAAAGGAACAGCAGACCAAACTGTAAAAAATGCAATAAGCGTTAAATATGGAGAAGCAAACAAAACATCTAACACAGTAGAAACTAGAATACAACAAGGAAAAATTGAATTACATACAATATCAGTAGATGATACAGGTGTTGTAGAATCAAGAAAATCATACAGATATACTGTAAAAGTAAAAAATATAACAGACAAAGATTTAAAGAACATAAAAGTAAAAGTAGATATGGAAAATGCACAAATTCTAAACATGTATGATACAGATGCAGAAAAATATATTCAAGCAGTTGATAATACATGTAATATAGAATTATTAAAAGCGCAAGAAACCCATACAATATATCTATTAGTAGAAGTACAAGAATTTAAAGATACTGAGCAAAAGAATATTACAATTCAAGCAACTGCAACAATTGATAAAGAAGAATATCAAGCAAACAAAAAAGTAACACCAGCAGTTTCACCATTAATAGATATCACAAACACACCACAAAAAGACAATCAATATGTAAAAGCTGGAGATGATATCACATATAAAATAGACATTACAAATAAAGGTGAAAGAAAAGTCAATAAACTAGTATTAAAAGATACAATTTCTACTGAAGAACAAATTAGTAAAATAGAAGTAGATGGAAAAGAATTAACAAATGATGACTTTACAACTAGCAAAGATGTTGAATCTCAAAAAACATATATTGAAATTCCTGATGAAATTGAACCAAATCAAACAAAAACATGTTTAATAACAACACAAGTAGGAATATTAGACAATACAAACGCAGTAGAAATAGATAATACAGCTGAAGTATATGTAAATTCATCTAATATAACTCAAGCAAAAGCAACTCTTATAGTAGAACCAACAGAAGCGCTAATTGAAGGAGACTTTGAAAAAGAAGAAGAACAAGAAGAAAATCAACCAACAGAACCATCTACACCAACAGATCCAACATTACCAACAACACCAGAACCATCAGAAGGACAAGTACCATCAACAGAAACACAAGAACCAACATCACCAAGCACATCAACAGGTAGTGAAAATAACAATAGCTCAACTAATACAGAAACAGAAGTAGCAAAAAAATTAATTTCAGGATATGCATGGTTAGATAAAAATGAAGATGGAAAAATGGATACTGATGAACAAGCACTTTCAGGAATAACAGTAAAATTATTTAATATACAAACAAACGAATTCCAAAAAAATGCTAAAGGTGAAGAAATAAAAGCAACAACTGGAAATACAGGAATGTACACACTAACAGATGTACCACAAGGTAATTATATGGTAGTGTTTGAATATGATGATTCAAAATATGCATTAACAACATATCAAAAATCAGGTGTAACATCAGAAAAGAACTCAAAAGTAATTAGCAAAGAAATGACAATAGATGGAGCACAAAAACAAGTTGCAGTTACAGAAGTCATCGAAGTAAAAGATAATCATATTTCATATATAAATATGGGACTAAAAGAACGCAAAGTATATGACATGAAAATCGAAAAAATGATTACAAGAGTTGTAGTACAAAATGCAAATGGAACAGAAACAACAAACTTCCAAGATGCATCACTTGCAAAAATAGATATTAACGCAAAATTATTAAATACATCAAATGTAGTAGTAGATTATAAAATTAGAGTTACAAACGAAGGCGAAACAGAAGGTTATATCAAGAAAATAGCTGACTATGTTTCAGCAGACTACAAATTCAGTTCAGAGTTAAACAAAGACTGGTATCAAACAGGCTCAACAATTTATAACAACAGTTTAGCTAACACAAAATTACTACCAGGTGAAAGCAAAGAAGTAACATTAACATTAACAAAACAAATGACAGAAAATAATACAGGACTTATTGCAAACACAGCAGAAATAGCAGAAAGCTATAATGA
>CANRBU010000123.1 GCA_947628925.1 uncultured Clostridia bacterium
TATGTCAAGGAAAGAGAATATATATAAAAGGAAGATAGAGATGTTTAAAAAATTAAAAGAAGAATGTGGAATATATGGAATATATACAAAAGAAGAAAAAGAGGATTTAGTAGGAACAGTATGTGCTGGCTTAACGGCTTTACAACATAGAGGAGAAGAAAGTTGTGGAATAGCAATAAATGAAGATAGAAATATATACTTCCATAAAGATGTTGGGCTTGTAGCAGATGTATTTACAAAACATGTTCAAGAGAGTTTGCCACAAGGCAAAATGGCAATAGGACATGTTCGTTATTCTACAACAGGAATGAGTAGAAAAGAAAATGCACAACCAATGGTAGTAAAACATAAAAAGGGATATTTAGCAGTAGTACACAATGGTAATTTAACAAATGCTTTAGAATTAAAAAGACAGTTAGAAGACGAAGGAGCAATTTTCACAACAACAAGTGATACAGAAGTAATTTGCCATATTATAGTTCGTGAAAGATTAAAAACAGGTTCTATAGAAGAAGCGGTAAAAAATACCATGAGTATTATTAAAGGTGCATATTCATTAATTATAATGTCACCACAAAAAATGATGGCTGTACGTGATCCACAAGGTTTTAGACCTTTATGCATAGGTCACACAGAAACTGATTTTGTTTTCGCATCTGAAAGTTGTGCTTTAGATAGTACAGGAGCAACTTTTGATAGAGATATTGAACCTGGTGAAATGGTTGTTGTAACAAACAATGAAATTAAAAGTGAAAAAGTTTTACCTAATAAGAAAAAAGGATTATGTGTTTTTGAATATATTTATTTTGCAAGACCAGATTCTACAATAGATGGCTTAAATGTACATATATTCCGTGAAAATGCAGGAAGATGTCTAGCAAAACAAGCACCAGTAGATGCTGATATTGTAGCAGGTGTACCTGATTCAGGAATTGATGCTGCATTAGGGTATTCAAAACAATCTAAAATACCATATGATATTGTATTTATAAAGAGTAAATATATAGGTAGAACATTTATACAAAATACACAAACCAAGAGAAAAAGACTAGTGGCTTTAAAATTAAATCCATTAAAACAAACGGTAAAAGATAAAAAAATTATACTTATTGATGATTCAATTGTTAGAGGAACAACACTTACTAAAATAATTAAAAGCTTAAAAGATTCAGGAGCAAAGGAAGTGCATGTGCGCATTGCAGCACCACCATTTAGAGATGTTTGCTATTTTGGAACAGATATAGACAAAAAAGAAAATTTAATTGCTAATAATAAAACTGTGGAAGAAATAAGAGAAGTAATAGGAGCAGATAGTTTGGAATTTTTAAGTTTAGAAAGTCTTAAAGAAATTACAAAAGATTCTAAAATACCAACTTTTTGTGATGGATGCTTTACTAGCAACTATCCAATTGAAGTGCCACAAAGCATTGATAAGAACAGATTTGAGTAAAAAAAGAGGGGAAATGAAGTGAACCCCTCTTTTTTTAAGAATTTGTTATTTCAAGAAGCCAATCAAGAAAACCTAAAGGATTTGCTATAAAAATTAAAGCACATACAAGAACAACAGCAAGAATTATATAAAATAGAAAACGACCATATATCAATGTAAATCCAGTAAAATAGCAAATCCATTTAATAAGTGTCATATGTATGCTGTTATATGATTTTTGGTAACTTATTTCTTTTGCATTTAAAAAGTCTTCACTTGAAACTAAGTACAATTCAGATAATTTATATATTGTTTCTAAGTCAGGATAAGATAATCCAAATTCCCATTTTTTAACAGTTTTTTCATCTACAATAAGACCTAATTTTGACAATTCATTTACTATATCTAGGTATGTCCAATTTTTTTGAGTTCTCAAATCTAATAAAAGCTCTTCTAGTGTCCTAGTTTTAGGATCCTTTTTTTCCATAAAATTATATTCCTTTCAGGATAATTTAAAACTTTTTGCCAGTTAAAATCTCATATGCTTCAATATATTTTTTAGAAGTAGTAGCAATTACATCATCTGGAATAGGTATACCTGATTCAGGATTATATCCAGTAGATTTTATCCAATCGCGAACATATTGCTTATCAAAGCTTTTTTGACTTCTACCAACTTCATAATCATTAGCAGGCCAAAATCTGCTAGAATCAGGAGTTAAAACTTCGTCACCAAGTACCAAATTTCCATTTTCATCTAAACCAAATTCAAATTTTGTATCTGCAATAATTACACCTTTAGTTTCAGCATATTTTGCACAAGTTGTATAAATTTCAATAGCTTTTGCACGTAATTTTTCTGCTAAATCTTTTCCAATTAAGTTGCAAACTTCATCAAAAGAAATATTTTCATCATGACCTTCAGAAGCTTTTGTAGTAGGAGTAAATATAGGCTCTGGCAATTTTTGAGATTCTTTCAAACCTTCTGGAAGTTTAATACCACAAACAGTACCATTAGATTGATAACTTTTCCAACCAGATCCTGTAATATAACCTCTTATAATACATTCAACAGGAATCATTTTTAACTTTTTAACTAACATACTTCTACCTTCAAATTCAGGTGTTTGAAATTCTTCAGGGAAATCCTTTAAATCAGTTGATATAACATGGTTAGGAACAATATCTTTTATATAGTCAAACCAAAACTTTGAAATTTGGTTTAA
>CANRBU010000124.1 GCA_947628925.1 uncultured Clostridia bacterium
TGTTACTTCCAAAGCGATTTTGTTGATATCCTTGGTTTCCATTATTTTTATGAGAATTAAATTTATTTTCCCCATTATTTCTGTTATTATTACCATTTTGATGGCGAAAACTATTATCTTTATTTCTATTTTGTTGTACTTGAGTTTTATTTGGTACTTGTTGCCTGTTTTGGGCTGTTTGTACTGGTGTCTGCATATGTTCGTGCATTTCTCCTTGCTCTTGTTTTGTTTTTGGTTTTTGCTCCTCTACAGTAGTTTCCTTTGGTTTTTCATCTTTTTTTGGCTCAACTATATCTACTTTTTTCTCTTCTTTTTCTTGTTCCGTAGTATTAGTTTTTAGTCCAAATAATTCACTAACTGTTTTTGGTTTATTAGGTTTGTTACGATAAACAATATTATAATCTGAATTTTGTTTTCTTTCTACAAAACCTACATTTTCCCTTTTTTGTTCTTTTTTTATTTCTTCTTTTTTTGGCTTTTCTTCACTGATAATAACTTCTCTTCTAATGATAAATGGTGGTTTGTGTTCCTTTTTCTCTTCTTTTTTTGGTGAATCAACCTTTTTTAATTTCTTTTCTATTTTTGCCATTTCTTCTTCTGTAACAGTACTCATATGACTCTTTGCTTCAATATTTAATTGATTTGCAACATCAATAACTTCTTTGCTTGTTAACCCCAATTTTTTTGCAATTTCATGTATTTTTATTTTACCCAATACATTCACCCCCACATTTTATTTTTTGTATTTGTTTTGCAATATTTTCTTCTTCTACTCCTATTATTGCTTTATTTGTTTTCCCTATTGCTTTACTAATTTCTTCTATGTTTCCAAAAACAATATTTGGTATCTCATAATCATTACATAAAGTTTGAAATTTAATTTTTGTTCTTTCAGAGCTGTCTCCGTGCAATAATCACCAATTTCACTTTTTTATTTTTTATTTTCTGCTCTACTGCATCTGCCCCAAAACATAATTTACCTGATTTTGCGGTCAACCCTAAAAAACCTAATATTTTTTTATTTACCAAGTATTACACCTCTTATACTTTCATATATTTCTTGTGATATTTTTGCCTCTAAGCTATTTTCTAATCTCTTATTTTTTATAGCTTTTTCTAAGCAATCAATGTTCTTACAAATATATGCCCCTCTACCTTCTTGCTTTCCTTGTTCATCTATTAAGATTTCATCATTTTTATTTTTTACAATACGGAGTAATTCTTTTTTATCTTTTTTTTGGTTGCACGCCATACATGTTCTTTGTGGCTGTTTCTTTAGCATAAAACTTCCCCCTTTATTGTATGCTATTTTTGACTACTTTATCACGCATTTAACTTATTCCTCTGGTTGTTCTTCTTTTTCATTTTGAGCTTCTTCTAACATTTGTCTAAATTGACTTTCTGATTTTATATCTATCTTCCAATTAGTTAGTTTAGCTGCTAATCTAGCATTTTGACCTGATTTTCCAATTGCTAATGATAATTGATTGTCAGGTACAATAACTTGTGCAAATCTTTCTTCTTCTTTTATATCTACTGCCATAATTTGTGCTGGTAATAATGCAGATGCAATAAAAATACTTGGATCTTCATCCCATTCTATAACATCTATTTTTTCTCCATTTAATTCATTAATTACATTTTGAATTCTAACACCTTTTTGTCCAACACAAGAACCTACTGGGTCTATGTTAGGATCTGGAGAATATACCGCTACTTTACTACGACTACCTGCATCTCTTGATACACTTTTTATTTCTATAAGTCCTTCATAAATTTCTGGTATTTCAAATTCTAATAGTTTTCTAACAAAGTTTGCATTACTCCTTGAAACAATTACTTGTGGTGCTCCTTTTTGTCCTCTCTCAACATCTAACACATAACCTTTGATTTTGTCATTTACATGATAATGTTCTGTTGGTACTTGTTCTTTTCCTGGCATAACACCTTCTAGTCTTCCTAAATCCATTACAACAATGTTTTTATCTGCTTTTTGAATAATTCCAGATACAATTTCGCCTTTTCTATCATTAAACTCATTATATATAATATCTCTTTCAACTTCTCTTAATTTTTGAATTATAACTTGCTTTGCTGTTTGTGCTGCAATTCTACCAAAATCTTTTGGTACTATTTCAATTTCTACTTGATTTCCTACTTCTAGATTTTTGTTAATTTTATGTGCTTCTGTTAAGCTTATTTCTGTTGCTTCTGTTTTTACTTTTTTTACAACTTCTTTTATTGCATATACATGTGTAGCTCCTGTTTGATTGTCAATGTCAATTTTAACATTTTCTAATGAATCAAAGTTTCTTTTGTATGCGGTCAAAAGCGCTGCCTCTATTGCTTCAATTACATATGCCTTTTTAATTCCTTTCTCCTTTTCTAGTTCCTCCAATGATAAAATTAATTCTTTGTTATCAATTGCCTTCATTTTTCCTATTCCTCCCTCTCTTTATTCCAATCATACACTGTTTTTATTTGTGCTATATTTTTTCGTTCTATTGTGTTATCATCTATAATTATTTCTTCTGCATTAAAACCTTTTAATATTCCTTGACATTCTTTTTTCCCTGTTTCATCCTTTTTAAATAATTTTACATTTACCTCTGTTCCTATATTTTTTTGCAAGTGTTCATCTTTTTTTAA
>CANRBU010000125.1 GCA_947628925.1 uncultured Clostridia bacterium
TATGTAACATTTTTTCTGCCATTTCATTTAATATCTGGTCAAAACGATATAGATATCTCTGTGCCATTATCATACTTTGATGATTCATCTTTATCACTCTCCTATTATAGTATATTTAGAAGTTTTTAAAATGTTCATTTTATTTTTGTATACATAGTCATTTTTTGGAAATACTATTTTTAGGTGGTGATAATATGACAAATAAAGAGCTTTTATATATTGAAGATGCTTTAGGTCATGAAACTTTCATGAAAACATGTAGTTGTAAAGCTTCTGAACAATTAAAAGATGTTACTCTTTCATCTTATGTTAAAGAGTTAGAAGGTCAACATACAGCATTATTTAACAAATTTTTAAATTTATTATAGGAGGCTAATCATTATGGAAGATAAAGATATTATGGAAAAAGAATTATTAATTATCAAAGGTGTTTGTGATTTATATCTTCATGGTACTATTGAATCTACAACTGCAGATGTCCATACTGCTTTTAAAGATGCTTTAAATGTTTCTCTAGATATTCAAAACAAAATATACAATCTAATGTCTGAAAAAGGTTGGTATAAAACTCAAACTGTTGAACAAGCACAAATTGATACTGTAAAGCAAGAATTTGCTTCAAAATAAATTTATATAAATTGATGTGAATTTTTCCAAAGTAAAAGAGGGCTCTATTTTAGGCCCTCTTTTGGTTTATTCAAATATTTTATTGAATTCAGCTTCATTTATTTTTTCTTTTTCTAATAATGTTTGCGCTATGGCATCTAATTTATCTCTATGTTCTATTAAAAGTTTTTGTGCTCCTTGATATGCCAAATCAATTAATGATTTTACTTCTAATCCAATTTTATCTCCTATATTTTCTCCAAATAATTGCATTTCATATGGTTCTTTTCCTTGGAAGTCAATTGGTCCTAAGATTTCACTCATACCATATTTTGTTACCATATCTCTTGCAATTTTTGTTGCTACTTCTATATCATTACTTGCACCAGTAGAAATATCATTTAAAACCAATTGCTCTGCTGCTCTACCTCCAAGTAAAGCTATTAATTTTTCTTGCATCTCTGTTTTTGAAATATAATATTTGTCCTCATCTGTTTTATACATAGTATATCCACCAGCTACTCCTCTTGGAATAATTGATACTTCTTTAATGTTTGCTTGTGTTGGAAGATATCTACTTACTACAGCATGTCCTGCTTCATGATATGCTGTTAATTTTTTATCTTTATCTGATATTACTCTTGCTTTTTTCTCTAATCCAACTGTTACTTTTTTAACAGCTTCTTCTATATCATCATTTTCTATTTCTTCATGTTTATTAATTGTTGCTATAATTGCTGATTCGTTTAATATATTAGATAGTTCTGCACCTGTGAATCCTGCTGTATCTTCTGCTATACTTTCTAAATTGACTTCATCAGATATTTTTTTATCTTTTGCATGAATTTTTAATATTTCTAATCTTCCTTTGATATCTGGTATTGGTATTGTAACTTGTCTATCAAATCTTCCTGGTCTTAATAATGCTTGATCTAGCATTTCTGGTCTGTTTGTAGCAGCTAATACAATAATAGTTTCTTCAGAACTGAAACCATCCATTTCAACTAATAATTGGTTTAAAGTTTGGTTGTTTTCTGACTCTGCACCAGTACTTGATGTTCTTCTTGAACCAATAGCATCAATTTCATCAATAAAAACTATACATGGAGCTAATTTTCTAGCTTTGTCAAATAATTTTCTTACTCTTGATGCACCTAATCCAACAAACATTTCTACAAATTCTGAACCACTCATAGATATAAATGGTACATTTGCCTCACCTGCAATAGCCTTTGCTATTAATGTTTTACCTGTTCCAGGCTTTCCATATAATAATACACCTCTTGGAATTTTAGCTCCCATTTTAGTGAATTTTTCAGGTGTCTTTAAAAAGTCAACTATTTCAATAAGTTCTTCTTTTTCTTCATCTAGTCCTGCTACATCATCAAATCTAATTTTTGTTTTTCTTTCTGTATCTTCATAAATTTTACCTTTTTCACCAATTCCCTGCATTTTAAATATCATTATAAATAAAGCAACCATAATTATTGTTGGTAATAAAGTGATGACTGTAGATAAAATTTGTGATAATGCACTTCTTGGTTTTTGATTTAGCTTAAATTCATTTCCTTCTTCTGCTTTTTGTTGTACTAATTCCATAAATGCCTCTGTACTTGGCACAATTGTAGTCTTTTCTTCTTCTTCCCCTTTTAATTTTACTTTAAGAGTTGTACTTCCTACTGTCATTTCAATTTCTTCAACATTTTTGTTTGATATCTCTTTAAGTAATTCTGTATACGCTAATTCTTTTTCATCATCTTTTTGGTTGTTCTTCATATAAACAGCAAGTATTATCATTGACAAAATTAAGATAGATAATATTACAATTATACCTACTAATATTTTTTTTGTATTGCTGTTTTTGTTGTTATCATTATTTTTCATGTTTCTCTTTCCTTTCCATGGCATTTATGCCCCATTTCCTTCAGGTTCAGCTCCTGATTTATCTTCCTCTTTTTTCTTATCTTTTTTTTGCTCCTTTTTTTCTTCTTTTTCTTTTGGTTTTTCATCTTGTTCTTCTTTTTCTTT
>CANRBU010000126.1 GCA_947628925.1 uncultured Clostridia bacterium
GGCTTAGGTGGTCAC
This sequence comes from uncultured Clostridia bacterium, assembly GCA_947628925.1. Taxonomy (GTDB): domain Bacteria; phylum Bacillota; class Clostridia; order TANB77; family CAG-508; genus CAG-269. The sequence goes on from CANRBU010000126.1 coordinate 16, forward strand.
AAACCAAAAACTCAACATGAAATTGCAGAAATGATGGGAATCTCTCGTTCTTATGTATCACGTATAGAAACAAAAGCTATTAATAAACTAGCTAAAGAAATTAAAACTTAGCAAAAAATGCCCCAAATGTTAAACGATTTTGTCTAACATTTGGGGTTCGTATATTATTTTTTTCTTCTTAATATCCACCCTTCTTGGCAATATTTTGGAATATGTAAAGCTACTTGTTGTCCTTTTACTCCTGGACTTACTGAATCAATTTCTTCACCTGTTTCTACATCCCATAGTTGTTCTATTTTAAACTCTATTGGCTCCAATTGATTTGGTACTAATAATTCTAAAGTATCTCCTATTTGTAATTTATTTCTAATTTCGATAATCGTTTTTTCTTGATTATATTTTAGTATTTTTCCTCCAAATTCATATTCTTCATTATACTGTCTTCCACTGTATTCTTGGATGTCTTGATTATCTCTATCATGGAAATAAAAAGTTGTTAATCCTCTTGTCTTTACTTTATTTAATTCTTTTAAATATTTGTCTCCATCAAAATTCTTGCTGTCTTTCATATAATCATCAATCGCTGTTCTATAGCAACTTACAACACTTGCTATATAATATTCTGTTTTCAATCTTCCTTCTATTTTTAAACTATTTATTCCCATAGATATAATTTCAGGTATCTCTCTAATTAAACATAAATCTTTTGAAGAAAATATGCTTGTCCCATATTCGTTTTCTTCTATTGGCATGAATTCTCCAGGTGTATTTTTTTCTTCTGCATATAAACTATATGACCATCTACAACTTTGACTGCATTCACCTAGATTAGCACTTCTTCCTGATAAAAAGTCACTTAAGAAGCACCTTCCTGAATAAGAAAAACAAATTGCACCATGTACAAATATTTCTGTTTCCATATCATTTGGCTTATTTTCAATAATATGTCTTATTTGTTCTTTATTTAATTCACGTGCTAATATCATTCTTTTTGCACCATTTTTATACCAAAAGTTCGCAGAATTCAGACTAACAATATTTGCTTGTGTACTAATATGTATTGGTATATCAGGAGCATATTGTTTAATTATTTCAAGAATTCCACCATCTGCTACAATTACTGCATCTGGTTTGATTTCTTCAAGTGTTTTTGCCATTTGGATAATTTCTTCATATTTTTCATCAAATGCAAATATATTGATTGTTACATAAACTTTTTTTCCTATTTCATGTGCATATTTTATTGTTTTTATTAAATCTTCGTTTTCCATGTCAGCTCTTGTTCTAAGAGATAAAGATGATGTTCCACAATAAATAGCGTCTGCGCCATACAAAAATGCTGTTTTAGCTTTTTCAAAAGATCCTGCTGGAGCTAACAATTCTGGTTTTTCCATTTTATCACATTCCTTTCTAATTTATTATATTAGCATTTTTGCCAATTGTCAAATTTGCTCTTTTATTTGAAATATGTTATACTAAAATTGATGGGAGGGATTTTTATGGCTTATTCTGTTATTGAACAAGAATTCGAGTCTTATTGTCATTCTATACATCCAGACATTAACCCTAATATGTTTTTTAAAGAATACAATGATTATGAGCAATGTATTCCATTACTTCGTGAGCTTTTTACAGCTCTGCACCAATATGTTCATGATCAATTACCTAATATTGACATGTCTTTCACTGCAAGACTAAAATCTAAGAAAAGCTTTCTTGATAAGAAAATATTAAAAATATCAGAAAAACTTTCAGTAATTTTTTCAGAAGGCAAATATGATTTACAGGAACAGGTAGAAGAAATTGATTCAGCTTTAAATTTTTTACCTGCTGAAAAATTCAGAAAAATCAAGCAACAAATTCTTGCTTGTAGTTCTTCTGGTATAACTACTTTAAAGAATTTTAGGTTTATTTTTGATGACCTTTCTGATGAAGAAAAAAATTTATTTATCAAGAAAATTTCTAGAACATCTGATACTTTTGCTTACAGTTTTATCATTAAAAATATATCTTATCCTATCAAAGACTTCAAAATGTTAGATGATGGAACTTTTGCAATCATAGAAGATTCAGCTGATAATACTGCGGAAAATATCCATAAAATTCAACCTGCTATAAAATTTAATCCTGAGACAGATATTATAGAAAAATCTTCTGCTAGTAAATTTGTAAGTATTAATGGTAAAGAATATCCTTTTAATCCTGAATATTTAGCATATTCTCCACTAGTCCCATCAGCAAAAAGAGATATGAATTCTGCCTTAAAAGATGCAAATGGGATGTTGACACTTTTGCAAGATACTATTGTTTTATCAAATGGTCAAGCATTTCCTGTTGAAAACATATTTTTTGACGATTCTACTAATTCTTACCTTTTAACAACTCCTGAAGGTGAACGTATTAATTTAACAAGCCGCCTTGCTACAGATAAATTAACTTTGAAAAAATTTGATGAGGAAACTTGTGAAAATGCTATATTAAATGCTTTAAGACCTGCATTACAATTGTTTAACACTGAAAATAATTTTCGTATTCTTACAGAAAAAGACTTTATAAATGATCCAAAATTAGAC
>CANRBU010000127.1 GCA_947628925.1 uncultured Clostridia bacterium
TACCCAATACCTAATTTAATAGAAGATTATAAAAAGATAAAAGAAGTATATCAATTATTAAATAATAATTTAAAACAGAATATCCATATACATCCAGCAGGTGAGTGGTTATTAGATAACTTTTACATTATAGAAGAAACTGTTAAGCAAATCCAAAAAGAATTGACAAAGAGAAAGTATAGGAATTTTGTAGGTCTTGCAAATGGGGAATATGCAGGATTTAGTAGGATATATGTATTAGCTACGGAAATTGTTGCTTATACTGAAAATAAAATTGAAAGAGATAGTTTAGAAGAATATTTAAAAAGTTATCAAATTAATAAGACTTTAAGTATGGATGAAATATGGAATATAGGAATAATGTTACAAATTGCTATTATTCAAAATATTCGTAAAATTAGTGAAAAAATCGAAAGTGCTCAAATACAAAAAAGTAAAGCGGAAAATATTGCTAAATCACTTATAGAAAATAAGGCAAAAGTAAATATAGTAAAGGCTAAAAACCCACAAGATATGAGATATCCATTTATAGAATATATGTCATATATTTTAAAAAGATATGGAAAAAAAGGTGTAGTATATCAAAATATATTAGAAGAAATAGTTGAAAAATTAGGCTTGACTGTGCTTGATGTAATTCAAAAAGAACATTTTGATATAGCTATTCAAAAAGTTCAAATGGGAAATAGTATAACTAGTTTGAAAACAGTACAAAGAATTAATTTTTTAGAGATTTTTGAAAAAATAAATGGGGTAGAAGATATTTTAAAACAAGACCCAACAGGAACTTATCCTAATATGGATTATCGCACAAAAGAATATTATAGAAATAGAATTAAAGAGATTTCAAGAAAGACCAAAATATCAGAAATTTATATTGCAAAAAAGATATTAGAAATAGCAAAAACAGGAGAAGGTAAAAAAGCACATATAGGATATTATCTAATTGATGATGGAATTTTAAGTTTGTACCAAGCATTAAATTATAAAAATGCGAATTACACTAAGCCACAAGTAAAAGCAAAACAATATGTTGCTACTGTAATAGTTTTAACAACAATTTTGACAGGCTTAGTCACAGTGGGTATTACACTACAAACCAAAAGTGTTGTTTATGCTATTTTTTCTTTTTTACTATTTTATATTCCTTGTAGTGAAATTGTTATACAAATTATACAATATATTTTAAATAAAATTGTTAAACCTAAATTAATTCCAAAAATGGATTATCAAGAAGGAATTCCAGAAGATAAAGCTACAATTGTTGTAATACCAACAATTGTGAAAAGCAAAGAAAAAGTTAGAGAACTGATGAGAAAACTAGAAGTTTATTATGTAGGTAATCAATCTCCAAACCTATATTTTGCCCTATTAGGGGACTGTTCTGAAAGTAGCAAAAAAGAAGAAAAAGAAGATTCCCAAATTATAGAAGAAGGCAAAAAACAAGTTGAATTATTGAATGAAAAATATAAAAGTGAATTTCCAATTTTCCATTTTTTATATCGAAAAAGAGAATGGAATGCAAAAGAAGGTAGTTATCTGGGCTGGGAAAGAAAAAGAGGAATGTTAAATCAATTTAATGAGTATGTGTTAGGAAATATCCCAAATACTTTTTTATGCAATACTTTAGAAGGTTTAGACATTCCAAAAATAAAATATATAATTACTTTAGATGCAGATACTGATCTTGTTTTAAATACAGCAAGTGAGCTAATAGGGGCTATGTCACATATTTTAAATCAACCTGTTATAAATGAAAAAAATGTGGTAGTAGAAGGTTATGGAATAATGCAACCTCGTGTTGGAATAAACCTAGATATCAGTTTAAAAACAAATTTTACAAAAATATTTGCAGGTGCAGGTGGAATAGATAGTTACACAAATGCTATTTCTGACATTTATCAAGATAATTTTAAAGAAGGTATTTTTACTGGAAAAGGAATCTATGATTTAGAAGTATTTTCAAAGGTACTTAAAAATGAAATACCAGAAAATACGGTATTAAGTCATGATTTATTAGAGGGATGTTATTTAAGATGTGGGCTTGTATCAGATATTTTATTAATGGATGGTTATCCTACAAAATATATGAGTTTTATGAATAGACTTTCAAGATGGATAAGAGGAGATTGGCAAATTACAGGGTGGTTACGAACAGAAAAATTAAATTTACTTTCAAAATATAAGATTATAGATAATTTGCGAAGAAGCCTTTTAGAGATAGTAGTTGTGCTAGCAATGATATGTACTTTTAATATTAAAATTGCTTGGGGTTTTTTAGTGCTTTCAGTAATTATCTCACAACTGCTAGAATTAATTAATAAATTAATTTTTAAAAAAGAGGGAGAGCAAAAATTAAAAACATATACGCAAAAAATTACTGGACTTAAAGGAATTTTTTTAAGAGCAATTTTAACTTTAGGTTGTTTGCCATATAAGGCATATATTTCAGCAAAAGCAATATGTCAGACAATTTATAGGAAAAATATAACAAAAATGCATTTATTAGAATGGACAACTTCAGAAGAAGCTGAAAATCAAGCAAAAACAGA
>CANRBU010000128.1 GCA_947628925.1 uncultured Clostridia bacterium
TTACAGAATTCATTCCCTTAAAGTAGCCTAATATAAACTTAATCAAAAAGTGTCTAACTTTTTGGGTTCAGTTCAAATTTGCTCAATTTTACTTGAGAACTTTTGCACAGTTTTATTATACAATTTACATAGGTAAATTGCAAGAAAAAAATTAACGAATATTTTAATATTAAATTGAGCAATTATTTGTTAACACTCAATAAGATGTCATATGGACATGTTAAATTTTATATAAACAATCTAGTCAAACTGAAGTGAATACTCAGTTATGACTAGATTGTTTTTTTAATTTTAATTTTTCATCATCTTCTTTATAATTTTTTACATCTTTTCTATTGTTTTTATATATAATTCCAAAAATATTGTATCTTAAATTTTGAATAAAAAAGAAATGCTGAAATCCTAATTTTTTGATTTCAAACATTTCTTTAAAAACAAGAATTTTTTTACTCCAAACCTCTTCTTTAAAATTAAGCTTCTTCCTTTTCTGGAATATTAACAATTTCAATAAGCTCATCTAAGCTACAGTTTAGATATGTGCAAAAATCTTCTAAATATCTAAAAGAAATAGAAGTTGTTTCTCCATTAATTACACGATTTAAATTTTTAGTTGTAATATTCATGTTTTTGCGTAACCAATATTTTGTTTTATTATTCTTGTTTAAAAGTTCTTCAATATGTAGACGAACCATCTCAATAACCTCCTTCTCTTTTTATTATCTTTTTCAACACTGCTATTTACTAAACCAGAAAATAATAAGCACCTATTATTTTTTAGATTCTTTTTTTATTTCAATTAACTCGTCTAAACTACAATCTAAATATTTGCAGAAATCTTCTAAATATTTAAAAGAAATAGCAGAAGTTTCGCCTCTAATGACGTGATTTAAATTTTCTGTTGAAATATTCATGTTCTTACATAGCCAATATTTTGTCTTATTTCTCTTTTGTAACAATTCATTAATATGCACGTAAATCATTACATTTCCTCCTTATTTTTATATTAATAATATTTTACATCAAAATATATTGATAAATAAGATATTTATAAGTACCTTATATCTATATAATTTTTTTTTCAAAAGTAAGATAAAAGGAGTGGTTCTATTGTAAAGCAAAAAAACATCCATTATTAGTTAACTGATTTATTTTTACAAAGTTAATATAAAAACCTCTAGCTTTTATTTTAATAACTAGAGGTTTTTATATATGTTTATAATGCTATGGTTTATTATGGAATATGCTAATAAATCCGAACTTCATTTATCACTCTTCAATATACAATATTGCTTTATTTTAATAAGTCTGAGTGAGAACTAATTGCTAGCAATATTAGTATTAGTTCTTTATTATTTTTTCTATATTCTAGCAATATATCAGGTTGTACATGACATTCCCATATACCGCTTACTTTTAGGAGTTAATAAATTATTATTATATTTTTCTGGCAATGTTTTATTTTTTGATAACATATTGATAACTTTATCTAATTCATTATAATTAAAATTAGGCTGCTTTCTTATTGCTTTTAATTGTTTCTTGAATCTGGTAGTCAATTTTATTTCGAATTGTTTATTCATTATCTAAATCCTCCATGATTTCAGCTAAATTCTTATAACTTTTATATTTTTCAGGATGTTTCATTATTTCATCAGCTTCTAAAATACTTTCTAACATTTCATCATTGAATTTTGGAATTCTAACCTTAAATGGTAAACCACAGTTAAGAATAATTTGTTTTAAATAAATATTGACTGCTTCTGTTGTAGTCATACCTAAATTATTTAATATTTCTTCAGCTTCTTGTTTAATTTCAGGCTGCACTCTTATGTGTATCATACTTGTTTTATTCATATAAACCCCTCCTGTATAACTATTGTATCACATTTGATACGTTACGTCAATGTTATTTGTAAAAAAATGTCAATCGCTTTTATATTTTTATAGTATATGCAACAAATTATAATTTAATTATATAATGATATAATTTGTTAACAAAAAAATTTTTACCCCATCTTTGAACTGCATACTTTGCTGAAAAACATAGATAAATATAATAAAATGTGAAAAAATACAGACGATTTCTTAAAAAAAAGTTTCACATTTTTTGATTTTTGTGGTATAATATAAATATAAAACCAAATAAGCTATAAAAATATGATTAAAGCATCATACTTTTAGTAAAAAGGCATGCTTCAGTTTAGAAAGGAATGTGATAAAAATGGAAGATAAGATTGAAATTATAACACTTCTACAAAGTAAGCAAATTTTAGAAAGCGAATTAAAATCGCTTGCTTATGGCTCTGTTGAAATAAGAGAAAAAAATAGCCATAAATATATATATGTGCATTACAGAGAAGATGGTATAACTTTGACAAAATACGTTGGTGAATATACTGATGAATTATACAATTTGATATTAAACAACAGTATTAAGGCTAAAGAATTAAAAAAACAAATTCGTGAAATAAACAAAAAATTGAAAACTTATAACTATGTCGAAGAAGAACTAAATTCAAAGGTTGAACAAAATATCGATTTTGCAAAAAAGCATCTTGCTGATACAATTTACAAGCAAGCAATTTTAGAAGGTGTTGCAACAACATTTGCAGATACAGAAAGCATCATAGAAGGTGGAAAAGTAAATAATATGACATCAGAAGATATAATGAAAATAGTAAATTTAAAGCATGCTTGGGAATTTATATTAAATAAAAACGTAATTGTATCTACTACAAACTTTTCTTTATTGTGTGAAATAAACAAAATTGTAGAAGAAGGATTTTACTACACAGCAGGAAAACTTCGAAATGTGCCAGTAACAATAGGAGGAACAAACTGGATTCCGCCAATGCCGATAGAAAGTGTTATAAAAGAAGATTTAGAAGAAATATTGAATAAAAATATGGATGATGTAGATACAGCTATCGAAATTTTGTTGTATATTATGAAAAAGCAAGTGTTTATAGACGGAAACAAACGAACATCAGTCATCTTTAGCAATCATTATCTAATTTCAAAAGGAAAAGGGATTATAGTAATTCCAGCAGAATTGACAGAAGAATTCAAAAATTTATTGATTTATTATTATGAAGGCAAAGATGAAAAGAAAATAAAGGATTTTATAAAAGAAAAATGCTATATAGCAATTTAAATTTTGCAATAATTTTTAAACAAAATAAGTTATTGCACTAGGGCATAATAAACGGAGAATGTCAAAAGCTAAAAAGTTAGTAGATATTCTCCATTATGTTTTATGATACACATAACAATACAAGTTGAGATAAAATAAAAAATAACGAAACATCCTAAAAAAATACAAAAACTAAAATAAATTCGAATGTGTGTTAACATCAAACAAAATTAAAATCAATTTTTCTTTTTCAATTTTATATATCAAAATTAAATCTGGTAAAATATGACAATCATAATAGCCTTTATATTTTCCTTTTAAAGGATGATTTTTATATTTTTCTGGTAATGATTTACCATTTGCTAGCATATCAATTACATTATTTATTAAACTTAAATCAAATCCATTTTTTTGCAATCTTTTTAATGATTGTTTAAATCTATTTGTAACTTCAATTTTATACATCAATTACTCCTTTTCTAAATCATCAATCAATTCTTGAACATTATTATATGATTTATTATTTTTAGCTTCTTTTTCTAGTGATTCAAAATCTATTTTGCTATAATCATGTATATGTCCATTTTCACAAATATATGAACCACTTTCATCATACAATTCTACAACATGTTTTCTTTTTAAATTAAAAGGAATACCATCATTTAATTTGACTTGATGTAAAAATAGATTTATGGCTTCACTTAAAGATAATCCCAAATCATTTAAAATTGGAAGAACCTCTTTTTTTATATTATCATTTATTCTTACTGTAGACATTTTTAATCACTCCTATCTGTATATATTATAATACATATTGTATACAATTGTCAACAAAATATGTACTTTTAATAGAGTCAATATGATAATATTTTGATATTTCTGCAATATATTTTTTTACAATATTTATATCAACTTATGTTTTTGCCATGTTCTAACATTCTCTATATTTTTTATTTGCTCTGAAGTATATTCCTCTGTACATTTTTCATAAAATTAATTTTTATAATATTCATATCTTGTGCTAATATTAAAAGAATTGCACGCATCACTATTTTAACTGTTTTATTATGTATTTCTAGATTGCATTTTTGCGCTAAAATATTCAATTTATTTTCTACTTTCTTCTCTATATTATATTTAATTACTATATTTTTTATGTTTTATTTAAAAAGATTTTAATAACAATATAAAAAATTTTAATTATATTTACTAAAATTTACCAGTTTTTAAATAACGTTTTTTAGCACTTTATTCAATTTTTATGTATTTTGTTATAATTTTGTATCTTAGTATTTTCAACGCTTCTAGCCTTTATTTACTACTTTTAACATTTCTTATTTGAATAAGACCGTATACGCACGTCAATTCGACGCAAGCCGGTACTAGCAATGGTTCCACTGCAGTTTGTCATTATGGGTATATAGACAAGGATGCACCTACTGTTGATTGTCAGAAAATAGATAGAAATAATGTTAAGATTACATTAAAAGATAAAGAAACTGGTTCTGGAATTAAAGAAGCTAC
>CANRBU010000129.1 GCA_947628925.1 uncultured Clostridia bacterium
CAAGAAAATATATCAATTACACATGATGATAAATCATATAAAATTGTACAAGAAGGAAATTTAGAAAAACAACAAACAATAGATGTAAATTTCAAATTGAACATACCAGAGAAAATAGGATATAATCAAGAAATTTTCCAAAACACCAAAGTAACGTACACATATGAAGGACAAAATTTAGAAAAAAAATCAAATATCGTATTATCAACACAAGAAAAAGAAGAAGAACCAGAAACACAACAAATAGAAACAGCTGAAAGTACACCAATAATACAATCAAATGTAACTGAAATACCTTGGGGAAAAGTAGATGTAAAAATACAAGCAAAAACAGGAAACAGCATATTGGAATCAGGTTCAGAAATATTTGAAGGTCAACCTACACGCTATACAGTAACAGTAACAAACAATTCAGACACAGACATACACAATTTTTTATTAGTAGCAGAACATACAAATGCTGAATTCTATGTAGTAAAAGAAACAGAAATGGATTTAATAGGAGGAAAAGAAGGAGAAAAAATAACTACACAAGTTACAGTAAGAGATGAAGATGCACAAGATGTAACAAAAAGTAAAGATGTGATAAGAGCAGGAGAGACGGCAACTTTATACTATGAAATTGCCCCAAAGAAAAAGAACGGAACGAAAATCACAGGAACTATAAGTATGTTTGCAGATGAATTAGAAAGAAAGCAAAAGCAAACAGAAACATTTTATATTAAAGATTCTGAAATAGCATTAGAAATTATGAATTCAGTAGAAGAAAATTATCAATTACAAGAAAAAGACAATATAGTATATTCATTTAAAGTAAGAAATAATTCTAATAAAGAACAAAAAGATATAGAACTAGAAATAACAGCAATTGATAAAATAATATTTGAATCAGGTTGGTATGAAATATTTACTAACATAGGAACAGAAAATAGCGAATATAAACAAAAAATAGCAGATGCATCAAATATAGAAGTTACGACATCAAGTTCAAATCGAAAAATTCTAAAAATTTCAACTTTAAAAGTTGGTGAAACATTAACAATTATGTGGTCTGCAAGAACAGTATCATATAGTGGATCTAATTTTGCAAGTGCAGGAGATATAAGTACATATGATATAAATGTACAATGTAAAGCCAAATTAAATGAAAATACATATTATTCAAACACATTAGAAAGAAGAGTATTGCGTACAACAGCTATAGTAAATGCAACACAAAAATCAGAAGTACATAAGCAAAATCAAAATGCTTTAAAAAATTATTTAGCAACAGGTGATACAGTAACATATACAGCCCAAATTACAAATAATGATTCTGTGTTAAAAACAACTGCAGAATTAATACATGATGTTACAACATCATGTGGAAAAATAAATACAGCATACATTGTTAAAGGAAATGGAGAAAAGATTAATGCAAACATACATGGTACAAATTCTTCTATGACACATTTCGAATTAGCACCAAGAGAAAGCGTAGAATATGTTGCTGAAGTTGAGGTATGGGAAAACCCAGAAGAAGGTATAAATTTAGCAGATGAACTAAAAAGCAATATGTCACTATCATGGACAAGAAGTGGAACATATACCTTAAATACTATTAAATATCAACTAGATAGTGTATTAGATGAAGACTATGATGACACAGACATTGAAGATATGGACCCATCAGAAGAACCAGATCATAAACCAAGTAGCCCAACACCAGAAAATCCAGGAGGTTCAACAGGACAAAATCCAAGTGGTGGACAAGGAGAAAACGGAAGTGGAAGTACAACAACTGAAAAAGGTGGAATTACTGGTACAGCATGGCTAGATGCAAATCAAAATGGTATAAAAGATTCAGAAGAAAAAGGTTTAGTAAATATTCAAGTACAATTAGTTGATGCAAGTACAGAAGCAACATTAATGCAAACAACAACAGATGCAAACGGAATATATAAATTTAGTAATATTGAAAACAAAAGCTATATTGTAGTGTTCAAATATGATACAAATTTATACAATATTACTCAATATCGCAAGGAAGGAATACCAGACACAGAAAATTCAGATATTATTCAAAAAACAATTAATGGTGAAACAGTTGCAGTAACAGACAACATAAAAGTAGAAAATCATGTTATTAGCAATATAGATGCAGGCTTTATTGAAAGATCAAATTTTGATTTAAAAATAAACAAAAGTATCTTAAAAGTAACAGTTGAAAATGGGGAAGGCACAAAAGAAACTCGTTTTGACAAAGCAAAATTAGCAAAAGTAGATATACATGCAAAACAAATAGCAGGAAGCAAATTAACAATAGAGTATTTAATAGAAGTAACAAATGAAGGAGAAATACCAGGTTATGCAACAGATATTGTTGACTATATGCCAAAAGACTTAATATTTGAACAAACAGATAATCCAGGCTGGTATCTAGGAAATGATGGCAATTTACACAACATAAGTTTGGAAAAAGAACTTTTGCGGTTCTGGAGAAACAAAACAATTAACACTTATACTAACTAAAAAAATGACAGAAAATAGTTTAGGAACAAGTGCAAACATAGCAGAAATAGCAGAAAGTACAAATGAAAAAGGAACAAAAGATTCAGACTCAACACCATTAAATAGAAAAGATGGGGAAGATGATATTAGCACAGCAGAATTGTTAGTTTCTGTAAAAACAGGTGTAATAACATATATATCACTAGGTACAGTAATATTAATTTTTATACTAACATTCATAGGGGTTATAATAAATCAAAAGAAAAAAGGAGGACAAGAAAATGAAGAGCAAATTAACTAAATTATTAATAGCTATTTTAATCACAACAATTTGTTTAATTTCTTGTGCCTTTTTAAATAAAGCGGAAGGAGCAGGAGAATCAAGTGACAACCAATTTGAAGATCCAAATCAATATGATTCGCATTTCTTCGGTAATTTAGCAGAAGCAGCCGCTAAACAAGATCCATCATTTTTCCAATTTGATCCTGCGAAAGTTTTACAAACAGCTATAGATAAAGGAGGAATAGAAGTACACTCAGATAGTAGATATGAATGGAACAATGAAGGTGTAGCTTGCGTTAGTGAAGAGGACCACTGGGGAAATACACATCAAAAAATAACAACTATACTAGACATAAATGGTGATGGAACAGTAACAGTAACATCTGAAGAAAATGGTAAAGTAACTGCAAAAAAGACAAGAATATATGAAAATGAAGAAGCCGTAAAATTAGCATATGAAGTAGCATATTATGCTAAACAATCTATTGAGAGTCAAGAAGATGGTTTTTGGGATGACGAAAACGGAGGAAATTCTAAATGGAAAACATTACTAAGAAATTGGGGCTTTTCAAGGCAATCAGAATTAGCACAGCAATTAGGATTACCTTCATCCTTATTCCCACATGATTATGATAACTCAATAGGTATTACTCTAGAAGACGAACGTAATGAAGCAAGAGAATACGCACAAAAAGTGCTTGATGGTCAAGATGGAAGTTTCCTTACAGGTAGATTTGTATTTCTAGAAGGATATGCAATTGATGAAAATGGAAATCAAATTATGATGGGCCAAAACAATGTAATATATTCAGGTTCAGATGAACCAATGGTAGAAGTGCCTTCATTTACAATTATGAAATTAGATGCGATGGATGGTACCCCAGTAGAAGGTGCTAAATTCAAAATCTACAAAATAGAAAATGGAAAACGTCAATTACCAGAACTATATCAAAGAGCAACAAGTCCAAATGGGTTAGTACATGGAAAAAGTAATAGAGTAAAAATAGGAGATGTTCTAGAAATAGTAGAAGTATCAACACCAGAAGGTTATAAAAAAAGCGGACAAACATCTATGAGAAAACAAGTTGTACAAGGTGAAAATATATGGACATTTTACAACATAAAAGAAGAGGATGAAGTAGGTCTTAAAATTGTAAAAAAGGATAAAATAAATGAAGAACCAGTACCAGGAGCAGAATTTCATATTTATCGTATGCAAGAAGTAAGAACAAATGAAGGAATTTATAAAGTATCAAATGGTCAATATGTAAAATTATCAAGTAATGAATTTCCAAACACAACTAAACCAGCATCAACAAACTTTGATGGTACAAATTTCACATTAGATCATTCATCAGGAGGAAAAGATTATTGGTATGCTACATCATCTACAGCAGAAGCATTTGGTAATCGTAGTATGTGGAAAAATAGTAGAGGAGACGATTATGAATTTACAGATGCTGATGCACCAGTAGATGGAGATCCATATGTAGAGGTCGACTGGGCTGCTGGCTATATCGCAACACATCATACATATTCTGAAAGAAGAGAAAGAGAGGTAGAAGTTGAACATGAAAGAACAGTTGAAGTTCCAAAAGTTGATGAAGATGGTAATGAAGTTTTAGATGAGGATGGTAATGTAATATACGAAGAAAAAACAGAAAAATATTGGACAACAGAAACAGAAGTATACTGGGTAGATATACCTTGTTATGGTTGGTGTCATCAAGATGAAACAGAGATACGTTGGCTCGGATTAGTAAAAGTACCATCTGTAAATAGAGGAAGTAACTATTGGAAAAAACACTATGTAAAAGAATTCTATTCTCAAGGAGGAGGATTTACTGCTACAGAAAATTGTGATTCAGAAAGTTTTAAATGTGTCACAGACCAAAATGGAGAAATTGCAATTTCAAATACAGACACAACAGGCATATCAGTAGGACGTAAATATTTTGCACATGAAGTAAAAGCACCAGACGATTATTATCTATACTTAGATGGAGCGGATTTTGGAATAGGAACAATTACAGAAACATCAAAGAATGTAGAATGTATAGTAAAAGAAGAAAGATGGACAGGAAATTTCATATTAAATAAAAAAGACTATGATGATAGTAATCATAGACTAGATAGAGTAGGATTTAGATTTTACCATGAAAAATACGGTTGGCTAGTGTCGGCAGGAACAGAACCAGAATGTTTTACAGAAGATGAAGGAGGAGCAACAGTATATTATACAGATTCTGGTGGAAACATTAGCATCTCAGGAGTTCCAACAGGTGGATGGGCATATATTGAAGATGCTGAAAGTTTAAATAATGCACACTATGGCTTTATTCCAAAACTAGAAGGAGAAGGAAGCTTCTCAGTAGAAAAAGACCAAACAACAAGTTTTGAAGTACAAAATAGAAGGTATCTCATAAGACTTTCAGGTGTAGTATGGAATGACGGAGAAGAGGGAAAAAGCTTCTTAAGAGATAACTTGTATGGAACAGGCTCAGATGAACCATGTGCAGGTTGGAAAGTAGACTTCGTAGCAATAGGACCAAATGGATTACCAGATTCACAATATTGTCAATCAACAACAACAGGTTCAGATGGAACATTTGTATTTAAAGACATTCCAATTCCATTACTTAATGGAGAAGATGACTCAGAGTGGAGTGGTAATAATTTTACAGGCTATAGTGCAGATATTCAATTTAGCTATAATGGATTCATATACCAATGTGTTGATGTGGGGGCATCAAGCAATAGTTCAAAAGCCAGTGAAGGTTCAGACCGTGTAAGACTAAATAATAAATTTGAAACAGTAACAGGTTTAAATAATAAAGATACTGTAGCTGCAAGTGGTCCGGGAGGTAGTGCAACAGTAACATATACTTTGCAATCAGGTAGAGCAGAAGTACTATCAACTAGCGGAACAGATATAATGGCATCTACAAATAAGGCAGGAACAAGAATATATTATAACAGATCATACATGAACACATTGTCTTATGCAGATAGGGAAGAACTAAAAGACAATAATTTAGGTGTATACAAAAGAGCACATATGGATATAGCAGTAACACAAGGACTAGAATGTGTATCTGTTAGAGTAAAAGGACTAGATCACTTATATAAACACGGAATAAAAGGTGTAGCAGAAGGACAAGAAATTCCAGACTCATATTTCAGTGAAGGGGTAGGAATACAGTTTGATGATTATAAACAACCTATTTATCGAGCTGATGCAAGGTTTGAAGCACCAAGTGGAGAGATGAATGTGCTATTGACATATAAAGTAGCATTAAGAAACCAAAGTGGATCAATTACAACAGCAGTTAATTCATTAGTAGACTATTATGATAGCAAATATACACCTAATGCAGTAGGTATGAGAGTAGATGAAAAAGGTAATATAGCAGAACCACTAACATTTAGTGCAAGAAATAATAGTGGTCAAGGAACATATAACTCAATAGACATAAACACATCAAAACTAACGATTAATCCACTAGCAACTCAATATATATACATTCAATTTAAAATAGATCGCACTACAGCACTAGGAATGTTAGACAATACAAGCCAAAGACTAGAAAATGTAGTGGAAATCACATCATACTCACCTACAAAAGATGGTATGCCTTATGCAACAACTGATAAAGATGCTTGTTTGGACAATGTTGTAATTGGAAACTATGATCGTTATGAAGATGATACAAGAGAAGCACCAGGAGTTCAATTAGTTGAAGCAATAGAAAGGTCAGTTTCAGGAAACATCTTTGAAGACCAAGCATTACCAACTCTATTAGCACAAGGAATCAGACAAGGTGATGGATATTATGATGAAACAAAAGAAGATATAATAAAAAATCTAGAAGTACAATTAATAGAAATAACAGGAACAGGTTCTTCACAAAGTGAACAAATTTACAAAAATGCAGATAATGAAGAATACAGAACAAAAGCATTAGATGGAAAATATACATTTGCAGGATTTACACCAGGTAAATATGTAGTAAGGTTCGTTTGGGGAGATTTAACATCAGATGGAATGGTAACAACAATTGATAATACTGAACAGACACAAATAACACCAATTGATTATAAAGCAACAATTATAGACAAAGACCATTATGAAGAAGCAATAGCTAATCCATATTATTATCGAAACAGAACAGAACAAGAAAAGAAGATGTCTTATGGAATTGATGACATAGAAATGAGAAAAATAATAGATACAGAATTAAATAGCCATGAAGGAACAGCTAACAACGGATATAATTACAATACAAGAGTAGAACACAGAACAATGAATTCAACTACACCAATAATGGAATTCAATGTAGAAAAAGATAAAGAAACAAGTAATGAGGCAGAAAGAGGAGAAGATGGCTTAGGACTAAAATATCCAGTAGAAGGAATAAATTTTGGTATTATAAGAAGACCAATTCAAAAAATTGATATAGAAAAACGTATAAGCAACATAAAAGTTATTTACTCATCAGGAGAAGTTATTATAAATGCTGACATTGATAGAAATGGTAATCTAAGTGGTGAAACAAATTATATAACGTACATGAATGCACCTCATGCAGACCCTAAATATGGAGTTGTAAAAATTGAAATGGACAACGAAGTATTAGAAAATACAACAGTAAAAATTACATATGATTATATTTTCAAAAATCAAAGTGAAAAAGACTATCAAACAGAAGAATTCTACAGAAATGGAATAGAAGGAACAGATGATGAAATAGTTAGTATATCACCTTCTAAAATTATGGACTATGTAGGAAAGGATGGAGTACTAGATGCGAGTGATTTAGTTAATGCACAATGGCTAGTACAAACACCTGATATATTGGAAGGAGTTGTACAAGAAGAAGTTATAGAATCACCTGATATTAAAGAAACAACTGTATATGAAAGTAGATTACTTGAAAATGCAAAAGTCAAACCAGGAAGCGAAGCTAAAACTCAAATGGTAATAACAAGAGATTTGGAAACATATAGAGACTTTAATTTAAATAACCAAACTGAAATTGTAGAATTAAAGAAATCAAAAGTGCCAGGTGAAACAAGTGAAGTTGTATCATCAGGAAGTACAATAGTAGATATAACACCAGGTAACTATATACCAAGCGGTTTAACAGCAGTTAGTCAGCTAGATGATGCAATGGCAGAACAAGTAATAATTATACAATCACAAGGTGAAAACAAAAATATAGTTCCATATACTATAATCGCAATAATTGCATTATGCTGTGTAGCAGGTGGAATCTATTATATCAAAGAAGAGCTAATTAATAAAGAAAAATAACACTATAAAAAATTTCTCATAAATTAAAAAACTTCTCATATAAATATATTGATATATTTTATATGAGGAGTTTTTTTATGGTTATAATAA
>CANRBU010000130.1 GCA_947628925.1 uncultured Clostridia bacterium
GAATAATGATATTTACACAAGCACAAGATGTTGTATCAGGAAGTGGAATGACAGAAGCACAAATATCAGCATTTAATGATAAATTTGTAAAATATGAAGGTAATTACAAAGGAACAATGGTAAAATCATTAATACAAGAAATATTAGCAACAAATTCAGGTAAAGATCAAAATGATGGTACAGAAGTCACATTAAAGACAACTGGAACTTCATCACCATATGCTTCAGGTACTACTTCACCTGCAACAAGTAACATTGTAAATAATAACACATATACAATTTCAATAACAGGGCATAAAGACGACGGAAGAGTAAGTGAAATAACAGTAGCAGGAACTTTTAAATAATAGATAAAACATTTATAAGAAAGGGATGATAACTAATGGAAAATGCAGCAGAAGCATTGAAAATGGCAGGCTTTGTGCTAATGTTTATGATTGCACTTTCTGTTAGCATTGCATCTTTTTCAAATGCAAGACAAGCTACTGATGACATAGTATACAACCTAGATAGAGAAATGGCATATATTGATGGAGACTACTATTATAAAGCAGATTCAAGTGGCAATAGAAAAGTAGGATTAGAAACAATTATTCCTACAATAACAAGAGTATTTAATGAAGCATATGAAATTCATTTTGATTTTCAAAATGGTGATGATGAGCCAATATATACAATAATATCCACATCTGGTGGAGACCCTGTTGATGTTTATGATATAAATAATTCATCTGTACTAAATGGAGGAAATGTTGGTAAGAAGCTATTTTTAAATGCCATACTTTATGGAGACACAACAACAGTAATAAATGGAGATGCATTTAACAAATATTTTGAACACACAGTTAAATTGCCAAGCCAATCTTTATATGAAAGACTAAAAGGAAAAGATATTACAGAATGTGCTGGGTCATACTTGAAAAATCCAGGGCAAGAAAACAATGCCAATGAAGAAAAAATAAGAGTAATAAAATATGTGATAAAATAATAAGGAGGAAAAAGAAATGAAAAATAAGATGTTAGCAGTTATCCAAAATTTAAAATCACACATTTCTTCAGAAAGAGGCGATATAGGTGATAGCTTTATGGTAATAATAGGAATAGGAGTTGCAGTTATTATTATGTTTATATATCCTATTATGACAATAGCAGACCAAACAGACAGTATGGCAGAAGAAACTATAGATGCAGCAGCAGCAAAATTTATAGATGTTTGCTGTACATCAGGGCAAATCACACCAGAAACATACCAAGAATTAATAAGAACAATCAATTCAACTGGAATTATATGTGATACAGAAATAATTGTAGGAGTATTAGACGAAAATGCAAATAAAAAAGCAGTACAAGTACAATTAGACAAATGGGGCGAAAATGGATACTATAATATTTATAATGCACAAATAGTAGAAGTTATAGATCCAGATGGAGGAACTGCAAAGCCATATAAATTAAAACCAGGAGATAGAATCGAAGTAAGGATAAAAAATTCAAGTAAGACAAATTCAGATAACTGGGATGTTCTTTCACTAACAGTTCTAGGAAAGGGCGTTGTAAGAATATCAGTTTCAGAGAGTGGTATAGTAATGACATCAGGGGGAGAATAAAACTCCTTGTAAAGCTTGTAATTATGAAAATTACAAGCTTTTAAAATACAAACAAAGGAAATTAAAGTTATGAAATTACCAAATTTAACAATAATTTTTGTTATTATCATTTTGCCAATTTCAATATTATTATCATCATATGTATCAGCGAGCTTAGATACACTTAAATTGCAACGTTTATATGATCAAAGCTTAAAAGAAGCAACATACGAAGCAATACAAGCATTCCAAGCAAATACAACAAATAGTAGTACATCAAATCTATCAGATTCTAAAATACGTGATATACAAGCTGCAGTAAATTCATTTTTTATGTCATTACAAACAAAATTATCTATGAGAGGATATGACAAAGAAGCATTACAAAACCATGTACCAGCAGTAGTGATGACATTGTATGATGGATATTACATTTATGCACCATATGAAAATATAGAAAACGGCAATGAAATTGAATATGACTTAAAACCATATGTATACTATAGTTGTAGATATATTAAAGGTTCATTAGACGTAGTTATAACATATTCTTTAGATAGCTATGTAAAAATTACAGGTAAAGAAGGCACTAAAACAATTGATTTACAAGGATATTTATTATCTAGTGCACAAGAAACAGCAAGTGGAAAAATAACTTACAAAAATATACAAATAGATGAAGAAACCAATCTAACAGAAAATATTTTAATAGATGGACAACCACAAGAAGTACCATATCGAAAAGTAAATGGAACAAAATACTATAAATATAATGGTGAATATTATAGAATATCAAATGGAAAACTAGAAAAAACAAGAGTAATTCCAGTAAGCTCAATTGAAACAAACACAAATGCACAAGAATATTATAAAGAAGCAATAAACTTAAAAAATGCAATAAAATCTAGTGAACTACGCAATTTAACAATAGGGAACGCAGTTGATGAAAACGGAACCCCTATATTTAAAGATAGCACAAATTATCCAGATTATTACCACGAATATGCAGATACAATAAAGATATTTGACGAATTAAATAATGGATTAGATAAAACACAAATAGAAGACAAAGAGTCAAATTTTAATGCACACAAAGCAGAAATTATAAAATACGCAATAGAAAAAAATCTATCAGTGGCAATATCAAATTTTGACCACATATCAACAACATCAACAAGTTTTGAAATGCCAAAATTAAAAGATGAAGAATGGGAAATGTTATCAAAAAATATTGGTATGATAAGCTTTTTGCAAGGCTTACCAATTGGTGGAAAAATATATAATGGATATTCAATTGTAAATAATAATAAAAACGAAGAATTTGTTTCAGAAGAATCAATATATATGGAAACAAAAAATAATGAATATCACAGAATCCAAGACAAAGCTTTAACAACAAACATAGATAACATAGTAGGAGGATTTTTTAATGTAGACTATTTGATAAAAACAATGGGATATGAACAAACAATAGGTGGAGAACAAATAATTACAACAGGACGCTATTACCCAAGGAAAGCTCTAGCATGTTACCATTGCTTAGTTGAGCAAGATAGAATAGAAGATACAAGTGTACAAAACATATTAGACACATACCCAGACTTAGCAAAAATTTATTATACAGCATTAGCGCGTGAAAGATATGGAATATATAGAGTTGAAAACGCATTCTAATATAATATAAAAAAATA
>CANRBU010000131.1 GCA_947628925.1 uncultured Clostridia bacterium
ACACAATTGCCATTGCCATACTTTGTCTCATTAGGTTAAGACCTATTCCAAAAAACATACATAAATATGTTGCCATATATAATGTCATGGATTTACCTTCACTATTTTTATCAATGTAAAGAACTGTAAAAATAGTTATTATTAATTGTATAAAAAACAATAACGTATGTACATCTGCATTAAGCCAATATGTTATTTGTGCCAACACAACAAATGCAATTTCAACATTTGCTATTTCATATGTATGTTCAAAACCATTCAATCCTATTCTTATTAATGTAGTTGTTGCATAAACATTAACATCAGTCCCAACAGTTTCATCTCTAACTCCTGCAAATGCGGAAATTAACAAAATTATACAAACCAATAAAATTTTTGATAATATTTTATTACCTTTTCTTTTGTTCTTTTCCATAAAATAAGTTATAATAATTATAATTGTAAAAATAATTAAATATGGTATCATAATTTATTTCTTTTTAACTACTCCTCGTATTTTTAATAAAATTTCATAATATGGTAAATTTATTTTAAATATACTTTTTAAGAATCCAGTTTTCCATATTGATTCTTCTAAGTCCTCTTTAAATGTTTTTAAATGAAAAATATAATATAATAGTGATTTTGAGTTAATAATTTTATAATAATCATCATCATAAAATTGGATATTTCCGAATTCCTTCATATCAGTTTTTTTAGGTCTATTTCCCAATTCTAACAGGTTATATATTGCAACATTTTCATTTATTTCTATGTACTTATTTAAATTACTTTTTGAATAATCTTGTATAAATTGTAATGCTCCTTCTTGAAAATTTTGTATATTAATATTGGTATCTGTATTTTCATATTCATATGGATAGAATTCAACATTTTTAGAATCTTCCGTATATTTCTTTACAGATCCATGGTGTGCTAGAAAAATCATTTCAAATATAGAAATAAAAAAATGTGTCTTATAATATAAATCTTCCTTATCTTTTTTAAATAAAAATCCATTCATGTTAAGACTTAATTGTTTATCACTATCAGGAATTATTCCTACATAATATCCATCTATATTTACATTCCAATTAGCAATTTTTTTGATATTCTCTAGTGCCTGTTGCATATTTCCGTTCCATCCAATATCAACAATTGCAACATTGTTAGTAAAATTTATACTATTATAATATTTTAATAAATTTTTATATTCATTTTTAGAGTTTTCATAAACATCATTTTCAATTTCTTTATAAAATTCTATGTCTGCTTTTTCTAATATATCTTTTGGTATTTTTTGAGTAATATTATAATTGTATTTTGCTATTATATCTTTGTACTTATCTGGTTCTAATCCTAATCGTTTCAAAAACACATTGACTGTCTTTTTTTTCGTAAAAACTATATTGTCAATTATATCTTTTAAATTTTTATACATCCAAATTGTAGGTACTTTTAAAGCTCTTCTAGATGCATATATATATTCACTATTATTATTTTTTTCTATTATATCATAAGCTTTTTTCATAATATACCCATCTCTAGATAGGAAATATACTTGATTATATTGATTGTTTTTAAAGTAAGAATTTAACCATTTTATATACCCATATAATAATGGACCAAAAGTTTCATATCCTGCCTTCCAATAATAGTTTTGAGTTGAATCTATATGATTGTTTATAAATAATTCCATACATTCATAATTAAATTTTTCTTCATTTTTTACATCTTTTGTATTTTTGTATGAAATGCTTTTTAATTCTTTTATATGTATTGCATTTATTCCCATTTTTCTTGCAATTTTATAATCACTGTTTTTATTATCACCAATATGCAAAATCTGTTCTTTTTTTATATTTAAAGTTTTTAATATATATTTATATAGTTCACCTGAATGTTTGGTTTTCTTCAATTCTGATGATAAAAATAAGTAATTATATGAGTAATTATTTTTCTGCAAAATTTTTTCTATCACTTTTTTTGGTAGATACATATCTGTTGTTATTATTATCTTTTTATTATTATCTTTGCAGTATTTATAAACTTCATATAATTGCATGTTTTTTTCACAAATTTCTAATTCAGTTTCTACTTCTATTTCTTTTAAATTTTCTATATCTATTTCATTTGTTACTTCTATATTTTCATAGATTTCTTCTAATGTGATTTCTTCAAAATCTGTTTTGCTTCTTGCTTGTAGCTCAGCATTTATTCTTATTTGCTTCCAGTTTTTTAATTTTACTTTAAATTCATCTTCAATTCTTTTCTCAACAATCAAAAATAAATCACTTGGTTTAGGCAAATTTCTTTTTATTAATGTATCAAAAATATCAAAAGATATATATTCATACTGATTAATTGCTTTTTTACACATTTCAATCTGTTCTTGGACAGTCATATTAACTAATATTCCTTTCTGGAGCTAAAATTAATGGTTAATTGCTTTTCTGTAAAATTCATCTCTTTTTTTATTTAGTAATTCTTTTTCATATTTTTTTGCCTTTTTGAAACTTCTTTCACTTTCTTTTTCTATAAAATCTTTATTTATTGTTTTCAATATTTTTACTAATTGATTTACATTTCTTTTTTTATAAATATTTTCATTTGATACTAACTCTATATTTCCTCCAGCATTAGAAGAAATTACAGGGCATCCCCTACTCATAGCTTCAACTAAAGCTCTACAAAGTCCTTCTCCATAACTTGGCTGTATATATACATCTATTTCATCAAGCCAATCAAAAACTTCTTCATGTGGTTTTACACCCAAAAAAACAATTTGATTTTCAACATTATTTTTTTTGGCCACATTATATAAAAATTCTTTATTTCCACCGCCAGTTAGTTGATATTCAAAATTTGTAATTCCCTGTTTTTTTAGTTTTCCTAATGCTTTAATTACATTTTTTTGTCCTTTTATTTTTAAATCTATAGATGCTAATGTTCCTAAAATTATTTTGTCTTTTTTCTTTATATTTTCTATATTTTGTTTTCTTTTTGTTTGTACTTCTTCCGTAATTTCAGCAATTTCAACATCTGAACATCCTAGAGTTTCTCCATTACATGGGTATCTATTTTGTAATACTTTTTCAGTTACATATAAAGCATAAGGAGCACTTTTTAAATATCTTTTCTTATTCAGTTCCATTGGAATTGCTATTATTTTTCCATATATATTTCCATAATTCCAAAATCCATCAAAAGCAGCACCTGTAACTTCTATCATATATCTCTTTTTTAATTTTTTACATATTTTTGTTGCTGTTAATGTATAAAAATTTACTATTGATCTTATTATTACAAAATCACTGTTTCTTATTTCAGTTTCGATTATATTTTTAATTTTTCTTTTCAATTTAAAATTAAAAAAGTTACTTTTTGGTCTATATACATCTTCTAATGTAATTAAATTTATATTAGATGGAAATTTGTTAAAATGTTCTTCAGCATATTCTGGGTCATATTCTTTTTCTTCTCCACGTAGAATAACTGTTAATTCATCGCCATATGATTTATACCTTTGCCATACTTCTTGAGAAAAATTTGTGTCTGTATACCAATTATTATTTTTATCTTTTTTACATCTAGTTCCACCTTGTATAAACAATATTTTCATTTTGCTTTCCTCCAAAATATCATTTTATTTTTCATTTAAGATTTTATATATATTGTTTACGCTTTCTAAAATAAAAGTAGGTTTTATTTCACTTTGCTCTAATTGTTCTTTTGTTGTTTCTCCAGTTAATACGCATATAGTTGAAACATCCGCATTGACTCCAGAAGCAATATCTGTATATAATCTATCACCTATTACAACCGTTTCTGATTTGGTATATCCGAAGTTTTTCATACAATAGTTAATCATTGTTGGTTCAGGCTTTCCTATAAATATTGGCATTCTACCGGTTGCACATTCTAACATTTTTGACATAGCACCACAATCTGGAACATATTCTGCTTCAGTTGGACATGCTAAATCCGGATTTGTTGCAATATATGGTATGTTTTCTTTTTCATATAATATTTTTGATATATCTCTTAATTTTTGATATTCTAATTCTGTATCATACCCCATTAATACAACTCCAATGTTTTTATCATAAGTAGTTGCTACATTTATATTATTGTTTTTTAGTTCATTTATTAACGCCTTTGTCCCCATACAATAAATTAATTCATTTGGATATTTACTTTTTAGAAATTCAATTGTTGCTTGTGTAGATGTATAAAAATTATTGTAATCAGCTGGTATTCCCATATTGTTTATTTTATTTATGTACTCATATATAGATTTTGATGAGTTATTTGTTATAAAAACATATTTTCCGCCTATTTCAGTAATTTTTTCCATTAATTCTTTTACACCGACAAATATTTGATTTCCTTTGTAGATTGTTCCATCCATATCAAACAAAAATAACTTTTTTCTTTTAATTTCTTCTTCCATCTTATTCTTCCTTAAATAATTTTTCTGCTGCTGCTAAATCTTCATGATTATCGATTTCAAGCCATCTACCTACTAATGGACATGCTTTGAATTCTACTTCTTTTAATGCATCATTTAATGCTACTTCACTCCATAGTTTTAGTTCTTTTTGCCCTACAATATATTTTTTACATTGGTTAAAGAATGCTTCTCCACCTTCTTTTGAAAATTTATATACATCTATAGAACATCCTAAAGCATCTTCTGGTTTTATTTGTTTAGATATATTTGTTAATCTACCATTTTCTTCTACTACTTTCATAGATTCTTCCATGTATCTACCTATATCTGTTACAATTGCATTTTCTGATTCAAATTCAATCAATTTTTTAATTACTGATGAATCAAAAAACACATCTGCATTCATCATAAGAAAATTTTCTCCTTTTAGTTTTTGACTTGCTAAATATGCTGAATACATGTTGTTTGTTGTTTCATAATCTTTACTATAAATAATTTCTATTTCTGGATATCTAAGATGTACAGATTCTTCTAAAATATTTCCTTTATATCCAGAAATGATTATTATATCATCAATTTTGTTTTCTTTTAAATTTTTGATTTGTTTTAATAAAATTGGCTCTCCATTTACTTTTACTAGTGATTTTGGACATTCATTTGTTAAAGGGGCTAACCTACTTCCTAGCCCTGCTGCTAAAATTAGTGCTTTCATTTAATATTCCTCCTATTTTTTAATTATTCATTACTATTCAATTTTGATCTTTTTATAGCTTTTTTTACATATATTGATAACGAGATAATAAATGATAAAAAGTAGTAAGCAAAACAATACAAAACTACTATATCTAATATTTTAAATATTGTACCTAGCAATATTGCTAGAGGCAAGATTCCACCTGTTCCTAATTCCATTTCAATCCTTACTCGTAAATCGCCTACTTTCGAATGGTTTTGCCTTACATCTTCTTCTACTTTTAATATTTCTTGGTCAGCTAAAGCTCTTTCCGTATTTTTATATTTTTGATATATTAATCTCATTAATGAGTCTGAAGTTGATGCAATTGCGCCTATTAGTACTATCCAAACATTATATGGATTAATTAGCAATCCTCCATCAAAATAAACTGAAATTCCCATACAAGTACACATTAACGCAACTAATATATAGCTGCTAATACTATCTGCAAATTCTCCAAATGGTTGTTTTTTTACACTTCTTGCTATGTTTCCATCAATACAATCAAAAATTATCCAAACATTTATTAATATTGCGCCAATTATTTTTACTGTATATATTGGAACTAAAAAGCATATGCATGCAATAACTGCAATAATTGCTGATATATATGAAACAGTATTTGCTGAAATTCCAAATTGCGAAAATATACTTGCTCCTATGTAAGAAATTGGTCTATAAAATAGTCTTGTTAATACTGCATCCTTTTTTCTTTTCCATTCTGGTATATTATCTTTAAAATATTTCGGTGTATATTTCATTTTTTGCTCCTTTCTAAAATCATATCTTTATTTCATATTTTTTTATTTGCTATATAATAATCAATCATTTCAATCATTCCATCTTCCATAGAAATGTTTGGATTATATTTTAGCTCTTTTCTTGCTTTTTCTAAATCATATATTCTGTCACAAGATGTTGCCTCAATATTTTTTAGTGTAACTATTGGCTTTTTGTGAAGCATAAGAAATATTCTTTCTTCCAAAAACGCAAAGCACATCATTAAATATTTTGGTATTCTAACATTATATACTTTTTTATTTATTTTTTCAGAAATAATTTTTCCAACATTTTTTCCACTCATAGAATCTGGTCCAGACAAAATATAAATTTCTCCATTTCTTCCATAATCAATACAATTTATTAAAGCTGAGCATAAATCTTTTACATGAATATTCGAAATATAATTTTCTCCCATCCCTACAAGTAAATTGATTCCTTTTTTACATAACTTTATTTGTGTTAAATATATACTGTTTTTTTCTCCAATTCCATATACTTTTGTTGGTCTTAATATTATTACTGGAAATTTGTTTTCTTTATATTCACTAAGCAAATATCTTTCAGTTTTATATTTTGATGTTTGATATGGTAAATATGGAGATGCTTTTGATTCTTCATTTATTGGGCATTTTTTTACAATTCCCATTGCTGCAATACTGCTAACATATATGAATTTTTTCACATTATATTTTTTTGCTTCTGCCACAATATTTTTTGTTCCTTGAATATTGATATAATCAAATTCTTCATTATTCTTTTTATTGGGTAGTTCATTTCCTACTTTTGCTACTAGATGATAAACAATATCTATATCTTTGCAGCAATCTATTAAAGTTTCTTTTTTTGTAACATCACCAACAATATACTTTACTCTATCTTGAAACTTTTCTTTGGCTTTTCCTATATCTCTTACCAATAATGTAACATTATGTTTGTTTTCAATTAACAGTGGTATGAAATATGTGCCTATAAACCCAGATGCTCCTGTAACTAAAATGTTCATTTATAATATTCTCCCCTTTTCAAAGATTATTTTTTTATTCTTTTTAATAATGGCACTAGTTCTGAATGTATAATTCCAATACATGAATAGCCAATTGATTTAGGTAAATGTAATAAAAAATTCAAGAATTTATATTTTGCAGTATTAGTTGAATAAGCCTGTAATTCTTTTTTAATGTAAGTATTTTCTTTATAAATATTAAGAAAATCATCTTTTCTAGGATGGTTAGCATTACTAAACCATGGTCTAATAGTTGTCATATTAGTTGTATAATGAATAATTGCCGGATTTTCTACTGCATTTTTTATTTCATTTTCTTCATAATAGTTGTTTGGTCTACGTATTTTTAAAATGTCTTTATATGGATACGCAAATTCTAATGTCATAACATTGTACTTAGGATTTAAAACTCCTAATTTATTTTTTAATACATAATTTAAAACATCTTGATCTGCATAATTGATTTTTTTATTATAGTTTGTTGTAAAATCTTCTATTTCCTTAAACATATCTATTTGTCTCAATAACTCAACATTTATAAATAATATTCCCGCATTTATATATGTACTATTTTTATTAAGTCCTATGTTTTCTTTATATAAACCACTTACACAGTCTTTTACACCGCTTACTGGAAATTGAGACATCTTTTCATCTTCATATAGTTCTACTAAACTGCTTTTTATTATTGTATCACAATCGATGTAAATTATTTTTTTTACATCTTCTGGTAAAATTTGTCCACAAAATAATCGTGTAAAAGCACTTTTTGGCCATCTATCTGTAAATAAGTTTGGAGACATCTTTATATCTGGTAAATCTATTACTATACATTTTCTTTTATATTCATTTGCGATATCTTCCAATACTTTTTTATTGTCGTCACTAATGTTTTCTCCAATTAAATAGACCGTAATTTCATTTGCATTTTGATTAGTTTTAAATAAAGAGAGCATTGATATGCTCATCAGCCAAACATAGTTATTGTCACATGTATATAAAACTTTCATTTTATTACTATCAATCCTTTCTAATTTAGAAATATTTGCTATTCTTTATTTCTTCATAATGTTGGTCTTTTTCTGCAATTAATGGCGTATTTCCATTTAGAGGCCAAATAATATTTATCGTAGGGTCATTCCATGGAATACCAATTTCATCGTTCGGGTCCCAATAATTTGATACTTTAAAAGTTACTTTTGCAAATTCAGAAACAACAAAAAAGCCATGTGCAAATCCTTCTGGTATATAAAACATTTTTTTATTTTTCTCTGATAGATTGACTCCATACCATTTTAAATATGTTTTACTACCTTTTCTTAAATCAACAGCAACATCATAAATTTCGCCTTCTAATACACTTACTAATTTGCCCTGTGGCTTTTCTATTTGTATATGTAAGCCTCTTAAAACATTTTGCTTTGACAAACTTTCATTATCTTGAACAAAATTCATAT
Organism: uncultured Clostridia bacterium; assembly: GCA_947628925.1. Classification (GTDB taxonomy): domain Bacteria; phylum Bacillota; class Clostridia; order TANB77; family CAG-508; genus CAG-269. Next base: position 8,412 of record CANRBU010000131.1, read on the forward strand.
CTAAGCCATTTTTTTTGAATATTTCTTTGTTATATTTAATAATTGTGTCATCAATTATTGTAGGCTCTATTACATATAAATCAGATATATGTGTTTTCTGTATTTTCATATTCATGCCCCTTCGAATTTTTTATTCTGCTCCTTCGTGTTTCAATACAACTAATACTGTTTTTAACAATATTTTTATATCTAGTTTAAGACTTCTTTTATAGCAATATGCCATATCCATTTGTAATCTATCTATAAATGTTACTTCACTTCTACCACTTATTTGCCATAAACCTGTTAATCCTGGTTTACAACTTGTTATTGTTTGATAATAATTTCCCATGTCTTCTCTTTCTTTTAGTAGATATGGACGTGGGCCTACTAATGTCATTTCACCTCTTAGTACATTTATAAATTGTGCTGTTTCGTCTAAACTTGTTTTTCTTAGGAATTTTCCTAATTTAGTTATTCTTGGGTCATTTCTTAGTTTTTTGTATTCTTCATATTCTTCTCTTATATCTGCATTTTCTCTTAAATATTTTTCCAATTCTTCATCTGCATTTACTACCATTGTTCTAAATTTATATATTTGAAATGGTTTTCCATTTTTTCCAATTCTGTATTGTTTATAAAAAATTGGTCCTTCATCTTTTGTTATCTTTTTAGCTATGTATATTCCAATTGTTATTGGTATCAAAAGAAGTACACCTAAAATACCAGCTATTACATCTACAAATTCATGAATAGCTGATACAATTTTTTCTTTTATAGTTGTTTTTTCTTCATAAATGTTAAATGGCATTAATTCCAAGCTTTTTGCTTGTTCTTCTGCATTTACATTGACATTCATTATAATCCCCCACTTATAATTTTGAATATCTACTTATTTATCGTAAAGTATAAGCTTTACGGCAATTTTATTATAACATATATATGGGCAAAATGCAATAGTTTTTTTGCTATTTTAGTCAAAAAATCGTTGTTTATGGGAGATTGTAACATGTTTTTTGTGCTTTTTATTTTTATATTTGTGTAGCTTCTGTAAATTCTTCTTTTGCATCATCAAAACATTCTAATAGTTTTGGTGAAAAAGTGCCACATTCTCCTCTATGTATCATTCTATAGGTTTCTTCTATTGTGAAAGATGCTTTGTAGACTCTTTTATTTACAAGTGCATCATACACATCCACAATTGAAACTACTTGTGCCCAAACAGGAATATTATCACCTGTTAACTTATCTGGATAGCCTCTACCATCATACCTTTCATGATGATAACGGCAAATGTCATAACAATATTGATAAAATTCATTTTCTTCTTGTTTAAAATGTTCTAGCATTTGGCAACCATAAACAGTATGTTTTTTCATTTCTTCATATTCTTCTTCTGTTAGTCTTCCAGGTTTTAGCAAAATGCTATCAGGAATCGCTATTTTTCCTACATCATGAAGTGCAGAAGCATTTACTATTAACTCAATTTGTTCATCTGTAAATTGATTTTCTCCAAACAAAGCTCTCCAATGTCTTAGCATTATTCTTGTAAGATTTTTAACTCTTTGTATATGTTCTCCTGATTCTTGGCTTCTAAATTCTACAACTGAGCTTAGTGCATTTGTAAGGAAAATATTACTTTGCTCAATTTTCCTTTTACTTTCTATTAATTCTTGTGTTCTAATTTCCAATTCGTGTTCAATAGATATTCTATGCTCATATAGCTCAATAATGTTTTTTGCTCTACGAATTACAACTGCTGGTTCAAAAGGTTTATAAATAATATCTGCTGCTCCTAGTTCATATGCTCTTACATCACTTTCAACAGTTGCTTCTCCTGTAATCATAATAACTGGTATTGTAGATATCATATTATTTAATGACATATGATGCATTACTTCTAATCCATCTTTTTTAGGCATTACTAAATCTAGAAACAATAAGGAAATTTCATCTCTATGTTCATCTAATAATTCTATTGCTTCTTCTCCATTACTTGCTTCCAAAATTTTATAAGAATCTTCAAATATATCTTTTAATAGTTCTCTATTTATCATTACATCATCAGCAATTAGTAGTGTCTTTTTTTCTTCCATAAATTTCTCCCTTTCTTATATACAAATTTCCAGTTGAAAAAGTATTAAATTTCAAATGATTTCGCCACCGTGCACCTCCAAATTGTAATTATTTTTCAACCTATTATTTTATTAATTTCATCTACTACTTTTTTATATTCTTCTTTAACTTGTGGAAATGTTGTAAGTGCTTTTTCAAATTCTTTTGCTCTTAGCTCTTCAGTTATTTGTTCTACTATATGTCCTAAAACTTCAAATGACATATTTTGGCTAACACCTTTTAAAGTGTGAGCTCCTCTAAAAGCACCTTCACAATCATTTGCTGCCATTGCATTTTCCAATTGGCTATATGATTCATCCATTAAAAAAAAGCGTAAATATTTTACAATTCTTTCATCATTTTGCATTCTTGAAATTGCTTTTGCATAATCTCCACCTATTTTATTGTATAATTCTTCTACCATATTTTATCACATTCCTTCCAATACTTCTTATAGATAAATTATACTATTAATAAAAAAAAGTCAATAGAATTAGCCAAAAAAAAAGACAAAATCAAGTTTTCATAAAATCTTAATCTTGTCTTTTTGGGCTAATTTTGTGTATTATTTTAATCCCATAATAATTTTTTCTTTGAAGCTTAGCTTTATGGGTATTGGTTCTTCTACATCAAGTTGATGGTTTTGTAATACTAATTTAGGGTTTGTTGTTGTTAATTCTTCTAATTTTTCTTTTCCTATTGTTTCTTTTAATTCTTGCAAAATTTCTGGCATTCTTGCATATACAGAATTTTTTCTGTGTACATCACTTCCAAAAAAATGTATCATGTTGTTTTCTAAAAATTTTTTTACAATAAATTGTGCTTTTTTACCATATTGACCAATAATGCTTCCATAATTTGCTTGCATATATACACCTTTTTGAATTAAGTCATATATCAATTCTGGTTCTTTTTGTACAAATGAATATCTTTCTGGATGTGCTAATATTGGAATTAGTTCATATTGTAACATCTCATAAATAATATCATATAAGTTCATTGGTTCTGCATTTAATGGCATTTCAAAAAGAACATAGTTTGTATCATTTATTGTTGATGCTTTTCCCTCTTGCAATAATGCTATTATATTTTCAGAAAAATAAATTTCACTACCTAAATATAATTTTATGTTTATATGTTGTTCTTGTAATTTTTCATATATTGCATTTATCCAAACTTCTCTCTCTGGGGCATCTGTTTCATAATATCCTTCCATGTAGTGTGAAGTTGATATAATTCCTTCAAACCCTGCTTGTTTTGCTTCTTTTATTAATTGAAAGGTTTCCTCAATACTCTTTGATCCATCATCAATGTTTGGCAATATATGTGAGTGCATATCAATCATACTTAAGACTCCTCGTATAATATGTTTATAAGGTTTATTTAATATAGATTTTATAAACATATTCTTTCTTTTATATTTTATTTT